>NZ_JBICII010000036.1:0-69094 GCF_043101865.1 Pseudomonas sp. zjy_15 | reverse complement strand
GGCCGGCCCTGCTGGCCAATTTCAACCCGCCGTTCACCGTCGCCGCCACCACCGTATTCGCGGGTAAACCCGCTCCTACAGGGGCTCACAACGTCTGAAGACGGCGCTGTGGTAGGAGCAAGCGGGTTTACCCGCGAACAGGCCCGTTCAGGCGACCACAATCAGTAAGCCATGCTCCAGCTCAGCGTGTAGGTCCGCCCACGCCCCTGGTAGTCATACAGGTAGGCCGGCCCGTAGGTCGGCGAATAGAACAACGTCGCACGCTGTCCCCATACCGTGCTGTACTGCTTGTCCAGCAAGTTCTGGATACCGGCACTGAAGGTGCCGAAACCGGTGTCCTGGCTGCCCAGCAGGTCGAAGGTGGTGTAGCCATCAATCTCATGATCGGCATCGTCCTTCAGGCTGAAGGCATGGTTGGCCTGCAACCGCGCACTGCGGCCATCGGCCTTCCAGCCGACGAACGCGGTGGCCTTGGATAACGAAGCGTATCGGGCATCGCGCTTGATCCAGCCGCCGTCGGCGGCCTCTTCCTCGGAGCGTGTCATGTGCAATGTGCCGCCAGCTTCCCAGCCGGTCTGGAAGTGCCGGGTCAGTGCCCCTTCAAAGCCGAAGTCGCGGCTTTTCTGATCTTCCACATCGATGGTCAGCGTTTGCGAATCGACGTTGATGATCTTGTCCGACCAGATGTAGTACAGCGCTGCCTGTGCATCCCAGTCCAGGTCGGCATAGCGCCAGCCCAATTCCACCTGGCGGCTCTTGATACCCGCCAACGGGTTATCGGCCACGCTCAGGCCCGGCTTGCCGTAGTACTTGGCCGGGTCAGGCAGGTCGAAGCCTTCGCCATAGTTGCTCCACACCTGGTGGCCGTTCTTGAAGTCGTAGATGGCACCGACGTTGAACAGGTTGACCTGATAGTCGTTACTGCCACCTGGCACACCCTTGAAGTCGCTGACATCAACGTCCATCTGCTGCCGCCGGGCACCACCGGACAATGTCAGGTTGTCGGTGGCATGCCAGTCCAGCTGGGCATACACCGACACACCATCCACCCGGTAGCTGGGGTAGCGTGCGGCCTTGCTGTCTTTTTCCAGCTCCAGGCCACCCGACTCGGACGAGGTCTGGGCGTTGAAGGTGGTCTGCTCCGCGTTGAAGCGCTCACGATCCAGATCAACGCCGTAGGTCAGCTTCAGCGTATCCCACTGTTTGGCAAACAGGCCCTTGAGGCTGGTGACCTCGAAGTTCTGCTGCGAGGCGGCAAAGTACACCCCGCGCGAGCCGGTGGGTGTGGCACGGTTGTAGTACGGGAACGGGTAGAAGTTGTCGTCTTCCTTGCGGTACGAGGCCTGCAGGTAGAAGTCCTGGCCCAGCACGTCGGTGTGGTGGTAATTGGCATTGAGCAGCAGGCGCCGCGTACGCGGCTCCAGGTCCGATGAATAACCGCTGCGCAGCTCGGCGTCTTCCAGGTCGGATGGCGCGTTGTAGTTCAGGTTGGGGAAGTAGATACCCGTGCTGCCGTGGTTGCCCGAGTCGTAGTACTGGGCCAACAGGTCGAGGCTCTGCTGGTCGTTCAGCTGCAGGCCCAAGGTACCGAGTACGTCGATGGTGCGGTTGTACTGCAGGTCGGTCTGGGTGTTGTCGATGAAGATCTGGTCGCCAGCACCATCGTAGAAGGCTTCGTTCTGCTCACCGGAAACCCCCAACCGGGCATTGACCCGCTCGTTGCCGCCGCTGACCGACTGGGCGAAACGCGTAGCCAGGTCGTCGCTGTTGTTGAAACCACTGCTGGCCCCCAACTGGGTCTCGAAGCGCGCCGGGCCGGGCTCGCCCTTCTTGGTCACGATGTTGATGATGCCGCCGGTGGCACCACCGCCGTAGATGGCGCTGGCGCCAGACAGCACTTCGACGCGCTCGACGTTGAACGGCGAAATGCTGTCGAACTGACGCGACAGGCCGCGTGAGCTGTTCTGGCTGACCCCGTCGATCATCACCAGCACGTTGCGCCCACGCATGTTCTGGCCGTAATTGGTGCGCCCTTCCGGCGCCAGGTCAAGGCCCGGCACCAGCTTGCCGATGGCTTCCTTCAGGCTGACGCCGCTGTCGATCTGCTCGCGCAATTGCTGCTGGTCGACCACCCAGACGGTCCCGGGGATTTCGCTGATGGCGGTGCTGGTGCGCGAGGCTACGCTGACCTCGATCGGCTTGAGGTTGACCGCCTGCGGCGCGGCCTCGGCCTTGCGCAGGGTGACGGTGCGAGCCTCACTGAACTGCCAGCTCATGCCGCTGCCGGCCAGCAACTGCTGCAGGGCCTGCTCGACACTGTAGTTACCCTGCAACGCCGGGCTGACCTGGCCGGCGACATCGCCTGTGGTGTACAGCAGGTGCAGGCCGGCCTGGTCGGCGAAGGTGGTCAGCGCCTGGTCCAGCGGCTGGGCGGGCAGGTCGAGCTGGACCTGGCGAGCTTGCATCTGGGTCTGTCCGGCGGTCGTCGCGGCCCCTGCGTGCAGGGGACCGAACAACAAGGCCAAGGCACTGCAAGACATCAAGGCATGGTGAAAAGAACCGCGACGGCGGTGCAAGGGCTTGAGCATCAGAGGCACGAATGAGCTTCCTGACAAGTCGTAAATGAGAATGGGTTGCTGATCAGTCTCACTACGACGATCTGGCTTGCAGGAACTTGCAGTGCCAAATGAAAAATATTTTTATTTCTGTCCGGCCTCTTCGCGGGCAAGCCCGCTCCTACAACGACTGCGCCCGCCTGAATATCGTGCGACCTGTGCAGGAACGGGCTTGCCCGCCAAGAGGACGGTACAAGCTCATCAATGCACTACGGCCAACCACGGCAGGTAGGTCACCTTCAGGCCATACCGCTGCTCCAACGTCCGCAACAGGGCCTCAGGTTCATCCAGGTCGAACACCCCGCTCACCTCCATCGCAGCCAGCTTGCTGTCGGACAACACAATGCGCCCATGCCGGTAACGCTCAAGCTCCGTCAGCACCTGCCCCAGCGGCTTGCCGTTGAAGATCAGCTTGCCCCGCTGCCAGGCCATCTGCGTGACGGCATCGGCCGCCACCGCCAGTTGATGTTCACCCACCTTGGCTTCACCGCGAGCCAACACGACGTGGCCATCGCGCTGCACGCTGAAGGTGGCGGCATTGCCCTGCACCCGCGCACCGGCCGTATCGACCACAAACGGTCGTGAATCATCGGCGGTCTCGAACAGTGCCTCACCCGCATCGAGTACCACACGCCGCTCATGCTCGTTGAACGCCACGCTCAAGGCACTGGCGCTGTTCAGCGTCACCCGTGTGCCATCTGTCAGGGTAATGACCTGCCGCTCGCCCACGGCGGTGTGATAATCGGCCAGCAGCATCGGGGCTTGCTGCCAACCCGCCACCGCGGCGACCAGCAATACCACCGATGCCGCCACACCCGCCTGTTTCAGTCGGCCGCGGCAATGGCGCAGGGCCTGGCCGATGTACTTCGCCACCATGCTCTCGGAAACCCCCAGGCGTTGAGCAACCTGCTTCTGGGTCAGGCCCTCGACACGGTTGAGCAACAGCGCCTGGCGGGCATTGTCCGGTAACTGCAACAGCGCCTGGTCAAGAATCTGCAAGCGCTCACGGGCCAGCAACGCCGCCTCGGGTGCCGGCGCCGGGCAGGCCACCTCACAGGCTCCGTCGCTGTCGTCGTGGCTGGCGGCGATGCGTTGCTCACGGCGCAAGGCGTCAATCGCCAGGTTGCCCGCCACGCGGAAGATGAAGCTGCGCGCGTGCAGCACCGGCACCGCCTGCTCGTCGATGTTCACCAGCTTCAGGTAGGTTTCCTGGGCCACGTCGGCGGCACGCTGGCGGTCGCTCATGCGCCGCGTCAGAAACTGCAGCAGGTCGTCGTAGTGCTCCTGGAAACTTGCCAGCAGGCCCGACATGGGTGAAGTCAGCATGATTGGGGAACAGCCAGTAAGAGAGGTTAGCGGGCGTTAATGAGAAACAGTATCTTTCATATCAACCGATACTTTCAACGTCGACGCGCATTTGCCACACTGCCAGCTCCACTCCGGCAAGGTCACAGCCCATGACTGCCCGTCTGTACCGCAACACCCGCCTGTTCCTGGTCCTGCTGCTGACCTGCGGGCTGGCGGCCTGTGCGCTGTTCCAGCCACGCGACCCGGTGAACATCAGCGTGATCGGCATCGAACCACTGCCCGGGCAGGAGCTGGAACTGCGCATGGCGGTGAAAATGCGGGTGCAAAACCCCAACGAGGCGCCGATCGATTACAACGGCATCGCCTTGAACCTGGAAGTGAACGGCCAGCCGCTGGCCGCTGGGGTCAGCGACCAGCAGGGGCACATTGGCCGTTACGACGAAGCGGTGATCGTGGTGCCGGTCAGCATCACGGCGTTTTCCTTCCTTCGCCAGGCCTATGGGCTGGGCAAGCTGGATTCGCTGCAGGGGCTGCCCTACAAGCTGCGCGGCAAACTGGCCGGCGGGCCGCTGGGGACCGTGCGCTTTACCGATGAAGGCAGGCTGGACCTGCCCAAGGGCACCTACTGGTAAGCGCCAAGCGGGAGTGCTCAGCGGTTGGCGCTGGCTGCGGCCATCAGCTTGTTGACTTCGCTGCGCACCATGCTGGCGTATTCAGGCGGCGTCATGCCGTCCAGTTCGGCGCGCACCCACTCGGCCCATTTGCCCTTGCGCCGTGGCTTTTCGGCAATCAGCCGGGCGGCTTCGCCCTTGGCTTTGCCCAGGTTGTTCTGCCACATCTCGAACAGCCGGGCCTTCTCTGCCTCGATCTGCGCCCGTTCCTCGAAGCTCATGTTGGCCAGATTGAAACTCATGAAGTTACCTGCAGGTTTGAAAATGGCCGCTATCTTACACCCAGGCAACCCATCATCGGAAAGCCGCCGCAACTTTCCCGACGTGGCGGCATCCATTGTTCACACTCCCATTGACGAGGACGAGTTCATGGCCCGGAAAAACGCCACGCTGACGGACAGCGATCAGATCAAGGACCAGGTATTCAGCGAACTGCAATCGCTGATAGAAGAATCGGAAAAACTGCTGAACGACAGTGCCGCCCTGGTCGGCGAAGAAGCAGAGACGCTGCGCGCCCAGGTAAGCCTGAAACTTCGTCAGGCTCGCCAGGCGGCCAGCAACGTGCGCAGCAAGGCGCAACCGGTGGTGGACGCCACCCAGGACTACATCGGCGGCCACCCCTGGCAAACCGTTGCCATTTCCGCCGGCCTCGGGCTGGTAGTGGGGCTGCTGCTGGGTCGGCGCCATTAAGGCCTGCGCCGCCTGGTGCACATCAGGCGGCCAAAGCCTGCGGGATGCCGCTGTGGAAGCGCAGTTCCTGGTCTGGTGACTGGATCAGCTCCATTTCCGCAGCGCGCACCAGCTCGACGCGGCGGGCGATGTCCGCCTCGTCTCCGTAGTTGTGCGCCAGTTTCAGGTAGCCCTGGTAGTGGCGCGCTTCGCTTTTCAGCAGCCCGTGGTAGAAGCGGCCCAGTTCTTCATCCAGATGCGGCACCAGCGCAGCAAAACGTTCACAGCTGCGCGCCTCGATGAACGCCCCCACCACCAGCGTATCCACCAGCTTGACCGGCTCGTGGGCGCGCACCAGCCGGCGCAACCCTGACGCATAACGCCCCGCCGACACCGGGCGCAACGGCACACCGCGACGCTTCATGAGGCGTAACACCTGTTCGTGATGCACCAGCTCCTCGCGGGCCAGGCGCGACATCATGTTGATCAGATCAAGGTGAGTGTTGTACTTGGCGATCAGGCTCAAGGCCGTGCTGGCGGCCTTGAACTCGCAGTTCTTGTGGTCGATCAGCAGGGTTTCCTGGTCGGCGAGCGCCGCTTCGATCCAGGCGTCTGGCGTCGGGCAGCCAAGAAAGGCGTCGATTTCGGGGATCAGGGACATAAGCGTGCAACCACACAGAACAGGCAGGGTCGGCGATTATACCGGCGGCGGCTGGCGACGCCAGTGACTATGCTTGATGTACATCAAGCGCTGGAGGGGAAAGCGCCGACTATAGTCAGGCACTGGTCGCCATCATCGAAGGGAGTTAACGCCCATGCAAGCCGTCCGCAGCATCCTCGTCGTCCTCGACCCCACACACGCCCATAGCCGGGCGCTTACGCGGGCCAAGCTGATCGCTGGCATCACCGGCGCACGCCTGCACTTGCTGATGTGCGACAAACGGCATGATCACAGTGCGCTGCTGAGCCTGCTGAGCAGCCAGTTGCATGATGACGGCTTCGACAATGTCACCCATGAAGAGGGCTGGCGCGACAACCTGCACGACACCATCATCCATGTACAGCAGGCCGAAGGCTGCGAACTGGTGATCAAGGATCACCGTCCGGACAACCCGCTGAAAAAGGCCCTGCTTACCCCCAGCGACTGGAAGCTGCTGCGCCAATGCCCGTGTGCCGTGCTGATGGTCAAGAGCGAGCGGCCGTGGACCGGGGGCAAGATCCTGGCGGCGGTGGACGTGGGCAACCAGGACGAAGACCACCGCCGCCTGCATGCCAGCATCATCGACCACGGCTTCGAGATTGCCAAACTGGCCAAGGGAGAACTGCATGTCATCAGCGCCCACCCCTCGCCGATGCTGTCAGCGGCGGACCCGACGTACCAGCTGAGCGATACGATCGAAAAGCGCTACCGTGAAGCGTGCAAGGCGTTCCAGGTCGAATACGGCATCAGCGAAGAGTGCCTGCATGTGGCCGAAGGGCCGGCGGATGTGTTGATTCCACATACCGAGCAGAAGCTCGATGCCGTGGTGACGGTGATGGGCACGGTGTGCCGCACGGGGATTTCCGGGGCGTTGATTGGTAATACCTCGGAGGTGGTGCTGGATGCGCTGCAGGGTGATGTGCTGGTGCTCAAGAGCGAGGAAGCCATCTCCCACCTGGCGGAGCTGGCCCGCGGCTGAGTAGGCAATATGCAGGCCCCTTGTAGGAGCGGGTTCACCCGCGAATGCGTCATTGATTTCAACGCCACATTCGCAGGAAAACCCGCCCCCAAGGTTCCGTTGCCGCCCGGGAATCTAGACCAACGCCTCCCGCACCTTCGGGTCAAGCCCCTCCCCCGCGTGGGCCTCGCTCCATTCCGCCAGCTGCCGGCGCATCGCCGGCGTCCAGAAGCTCTGCATATGCTGCCGCACCCCTTGCACCGCCAGCGCCCGGTCTGGCTCGCTGTCGAAGTAATGGGCAATCTGGTTGGCCATCTTGACCAGGTTTTCGCTGCTCATCGGCGAACCTCGGCTTTCTCCGCAGTACGGCGCTCTTTCAGCAGGCGCTGCTGTTCATCACTGAAGTCCTGGTAGCGCTTTTGCCATTGCGATGGCTGGAACACTTTCACCACTTCCACTGCCGTCACCTTGTACTCGGGGCAGTTGGTGGCCCAGTCGGAGTTGTCGGTGGTGATCACGTTGGCCCCCGACTCGGGGAAGTGGAAGGTGGTGTACACCACGCCAGGCGCCACCCGCGTACTGACCTTGGCACGCAGTACAGTCTGCCCGGCGCGGCTGCCGATGCCGACCCAGTCACCGTCGTGGATACCACGGCTTTCAGCGTCGGTCGGGTGGATTTCCAGGCGGTCGGCGTCATGCCAGGCGACGTTGCCGGTACGCCGGGTCTGGGCGCCGACGTTGTACTGGCTGAGAATGCGCCCGGTGGTCAACAGCAACGGGTAGCGGTTGTTGACCTTTTCGTCGGTGGGCACATAGCCGGTGAGCATGAAGCGGCCCTTGCCACGCACGAACTGGTCGATGTGCATGGTCGGCGTGCCGTCTGGCGCGGCGTCGTTGCACGGCCACTGCAGGCTGCCGTGGCGGTCGATTTCAGCGTAGCTGACACGACGGAAGGTCGGCGTCAGGCGGGCGATCTCGTCCATGATCTCGGAAGGGTGGCGGTAGTTCATCGGGTAGCCCAGGGCGTTGGCCAGGGCCACGGTAGCTTCCCAGTCGGCCTTGCCGGCCAGCGGCTCCATGACCTTGCGCACCCGCGAAATACGCCGCTCGGCGTTGGTGAAGGTGCCGTCCTTTTCCAGGAACGAACTGCCCGGCAGGAACACATGGGCGAACTTGGCAGTTTCGTTGAGGAAGATGTCCTGCACCACCACGCACTCCATGGCGAGCAAGGCCGCCGTGACGTGCTGGGTGTTGGGGTCGCTCTGGGCGATGTCCTCACCCTGGCAGTACAGCGCCTTGAAGCTGCCATCCAGCGCCGCTTCGAACATGTTGGGAATGCGCAGACCCGGGTCGGGCTGCAAGGTCACGCCCCAGGCCTGTTCGAACTCGGCACGCACGCCCTCGTTGGAGACATGCCGGTAGCCGGGCAGCTCGTGGGGGAACGAGCCCATGTCACACGAGCCCTGCACGTTGTTCTGCCCGCGCAGCGGGTTCACCCCTACCCCTTCACGGCCGATGTTGCCGGTGGCCATGGCCAGGTTGGCAATGCCCATCACTGCGGTACTACCTTGGCTGTGCTCGGTCACGCCCAAGCCGTAGTAGATGGCCGCGTTGCCGCCGGTGGCATACAGCCTGGCCGCAGCGCGGATCTGCTCAGCAGGCACGCCACAAACCGGGCCGAGCACCTCGGGGGCGTTCTCTGGCAGGCTGACGAAGTCGCGCCAACGGGCGAAGTCTTCGGTTTCGCAGCGGGCATCGATGAAGCGCTGGGCCAGCAGGCCCTCGGTGACGATCACGTGAGCCAGGGCGTTGAGCATGGCCACGTTGGTGCCCGGGCGCAGTTGCAGGTGCAGGTCGGCACGGGCGTGCGGCGAGTCGACCAGGTCGATGCGCCGTGGGTCGATCACGATCAGCCGCGCCCCCTGGCGCAGGCGGCGCTTGAGTTGCGAGCCGAACACCGGGTGGGCGTCGGTGGGGTTGGCGCCGATCACCAGCACAACGTCGGCCTGCATCACCGAGTCGAAGCTTTGCGTGCCGGCTGACTCACCCAGGGTCTGCTTCAGGCCATAACCGGTGGGCGAATGGCATACTCGTGCGCAGGTATCGACGTTGTTGTTACCGAACGCCGTGCGCACCAGTTTCTGCACCAGATAGGCTTCTTCGTTGGTACAACGGCTGGAGGTGATGCCGCCGATGGAGTCGCGCCCGTACTTGAGCTGAATGCGGCGGAACTCGCTGGCAGCATAGGTCACGGCCTCGTCCCAGCTGACTTCCTGCCACGGGTCTTCCAGGCGCTTGCGGATCATCGGTTTGGTGATGCGGTCCGGGTGGGTGGCGTAGCCCCAGGCAAAGCGGCCCTTGACGCAGGCGTGGCCGTGGTTGGCGCCACCGTTCTTGTCCGGGACCATGCGCACCAGCTGGTCACCCTTGATTTCGGCGCGGAACGAGCAGCCAACGCCGCAGTAGGCGCAGGTGGTAATGACCGAACGCTCAGGCTGGCCCAGCTGCACCAGGCTCTTTTCCGTGAGGGTCGCGGTCGGACAGGCCTGCACGCAGGCGCCGCACGACACGCATTCGGAAGCAAGGAAGTTTTCGCCCCCCGCTGCCGCCACCCGCGATTCGAAACCACGCCCGGTAATGGTCAGGGCGAACGTACCCTGGATGTCCTCGCAGGCGCGCACACAGCGGCTGCAGACGATGCACTTGCTCGGCTCGTAGTCGAAATACGGGTTGGAAACGTCTTTTTTCTCGTCCAGGTGGTTGGCGCCGTCATAGCCGTAGCGCACCTCACGCAGGCCCACCTGGCCGGCGACGGTCTGCAGCTCGCAGTTGCCGTTGGCCGAACAGGTCAGGCAGTCCAGCGGGTGGTCGGAAATGTACAGCTCCATCACGTTGCGACGCAGGCCGGCCAGACGCGGGGTTTCGGTGCGCACCACCATGCCTTCGCTGACTGGCGTGGTGCAGGATGCCGGGTAGCCGCGCATGCCTTCGATCTCCACCATGCACATACGGCAGGAGCCGAAGGCTTCGAGGCTGTCGGTGGCGCACAGTTTGGGGATGCTGGTGCCCAGCATGGCGGCGGCGCGCATGACCGAGGTGCCAGCCGGCACGCTGATGGCGCGTCCGTCGATGCTCAGGCTGACCTGCACTTCGCTTTCGCGGGCCGGGGTGCCGAGGTCGCTGCTTTTATCAGAAGCGGGGTCGAAGAAATTGATCACTGTGCGGCCTCCGTGGTGGTCAGCCCAAAATCGGCGGGGAAGTACTTGAGCGCGCTGGCCACCGGATAGGCAGTCATACCGCCCATGGCGCACAGCGAACCGTACTGCAGGGTGTCGCACAGATCGCGCAGCAACAGCGCCTGGTCGTGGCGCTCGGTGATGTCGCTGCTGGCGATCAGCCGGTCAACCACTTCCATACCCCGGGTGGAGCCAATGCGGCACGGGGTGCACTTGCCGCAGGACTCCTCGGCACAGAACTGCAGGGCGAAACGCGCCATGCTGGCCATGTTCAGCGTATCGTCGGCCACCACCACACCGCCGTGGCCGAGCATCGCGCCCACGGCAGCAAACGCTTCATAGTCCAATGGGGTGTCGAAATGGCTGGGGGGTACCCAGGCACCAAGCGGGCCACCGACCTGCGCAGCCTTCAGCGGGCGGCCACTGGCCGTGCCACCGCCATAGCCTTCCACCAGCTCGCGCAGGGTCAGGCCGAACGCGCGCTCTACCAGGCCACCCTGGCGAATGTTGCCGGCCAGCTGGAACGGCATGGTGCCCAGCGATCGGCCCATGCCAAAATCGCGATAGAACGCTGCCCCCTTGGCCAGAATGATGGGCACCGAGGCCAGGGTAAGCACGTTGTGCACCAGCGTTGGCAGGCCGAACAGCCCTTGCAGTGCAGGCAGCGGTGGCTTGGCGCGGACGATGCCACGCTTGCCTTCGATGGATTCAAGCAGCGCGGTTTCTTCGCCGCAAATATAGGCGCCGGCGCCCACCCGTACTTCCAGGTCGAACGCCTGGCCGCTGCCGGCGACGTCAGCCCCCAGGTAGCCAGCGTCACGCGCGATGGCGAAGGCCTGGTCGAGTACCCGGATGGCGTCGGGATACTCCGAGCGCACATAGATGTAGCCCTTGTCGGCACCCACGGCGAGGCCGGCAATGATCATGCCCTCGATCAGCAGGAAGGGGTCGCCCTCCATCAGCATGCGATCAGCGAACGTGCCCGAGTCACCCTCGTCGGCGTTGCACACCACGTACTTCTGCCCGGCACCAGCGTCACGCACGGTGCGCCACTTGATGCCGGCCGGGAACGCCGCACCACCACGGCCACGCAGCCCGGAATCGAGTACTGCGGCAACCACTTCGGCACCGTCCAGCGCAACGGCAGCCTCGAGGCCCGCGAACCCGCCATTGGCACGATAGTCGTCCAGCGACAATGGCCGGGTAATGCCAGCGCGAGCGAACAGCAGGCGTTGCTGGGTCTTGAGATAGGGTATTTCTTCGACCGGCCCCAGTGCCAGCGAGTGGCCACCGGGTTCGCCCGCCAGGGCATCAAGCAGTGACGGCACATCGTGTGGCGTAACCGGACCGAAACCCAGGCGCCCTTGCGGACTGTCGCACTCGATCAGCGGCTCCAGCCAGTAAAGCCCGCGCGAGCTGGTGCGCTGGATGTCCAGCGGCAACTGGCGGCGCTCGGCCTCGCGCAGCAGGGCCTCGGCAACCTGATCGGCACCCACGGCGCGGGCAACCGAATCACAGGGAATATACAGCTTCAGCATGCTGAGTCCTCCTGGCAACCGTTGACCAAGTCCCGCAGGCGCTCAGGGGTGAGGCGCGCGTGCACCTGGCCGTCCAGCTCCAGCGCTGGCGAGCAGGCACAGGCACCCAGGCAGTACACCGGGCGCAGGCTGATGGCCCCGTCAGCGCTGGTGCCGTGGTCGTCCAGTGCCAACTGTTCACGCAACTGCGCGGCCAGGGCTTCAGCGCCACGGCTCTGGCACGACTCGGCACGGCACAGGCGCAGGGTGTGACGAGCGGGCGGCGCGGTGCGGAAGTCGTGATAAAAACTGATAACCCCACGCACTTCAGCCAGGCTGAGGTTGAGCGCATGGGCGATCTCGGGGACCGAGGCATCAGGGATGTAACCAATCTCGTGCTGGACGGCATGCAGGATCGGCAACAGGGCACCTGGGGTGTCCTTGTCGCGGTCCAGAATACGCTGGATCACAGGCAGGTGGAGCAATTCATCAGGCATACAGCGGACCTCGGCATCACGGACCCTGCCTGAATGTTTGAAAGGGCAGGTTTCCGGCGTGTTCTGCTGCGGCGCACCGTCCACGTCACAGTTGCGTGGTACTGGCGGCCTCCTCGCCCACGGCCGCACGTCTGCGCGCACTGACCCTTGGGCATCCTGCTAGCATGGCACTTGTGGCGCCGAGGGGTTGTATACGAGCGACCAGGCGCATTCTGAAACCGACGCACGTATTTGCGCCCCGGCATCCTGTGCCGCGGCTTGCCGGTCAGGTGTGTCTTGAAACCATCGTTGCATGCGCCAAGTCCTCGAAACCGGACCTGGCCCATTGCCGGGCCTGCCAGACGGCAGCCCCGGCAATGGGCTGCCATCCAGCGTGGCTACGGGACAGAACGCGACTGAATTCAGTCGGTGGACTGCACCGCCGCGGTGTCGGCGGCGGGTGCCGGAGCCTGGGCCTGGGCCTTTGACTTCGCGCGATTGCGTCGGTCCTGGCTGCGTTGCCGCGCAGCTTGCTGCTTGGCATGCAGCGCCTGAGCGGCGGTCACAGTACCCGCGGCCTGACCGTTCAAGTCAAGGCGCGGAGCATTCTCCACCATGCTCGCCCAGTATCGAGCGCCCCGGCACCACGTGGAAATGCCCAGCTTGAGCTGTTCGCGGGTCAACCCAAGCAGCTCCAGGTGTTGCTCGGCATCCTTGAAGATACCCTCCTTGAGCGGCACCTTGGGGGCCGGGTTGACCGGGAAAGCCAAGGGAAAATGCTTCTGCAGGGGCCAGATCGCTGCCACCGCCGGGTCCATCTCACGCGGCTTCGCCTGCGGGGGCGACTTGCGCTTGGGCGGTTTCGCGCTATCGGCCTTTACCTGCCCTTTTTCCGCCCGCAGGCGGTCTCGTAGCTCAGCTAGTTGTTCAAAACCCATTGTTCATTCACTGCTTCGAAGTTGATTGCGTGGTGCAAGGATACCCCATGCAGCCTGCACATTGCTTGCAGGCCAACTTTCCCGGCTAGCCGAGGCACAACGTACATGCCAGTGCGAAGGCCCTCAGCTGAACACCCAAAGCACGCGTGTGGGCTTGTCGGTCAGGTTGGCGTAACGAAAACGGGCGTGGGGTTGCAGCTGAAAACTGTCATTGGCGTGCAGCGTAACCGGCTCAGCATCGCCCACCCACACGGTCAGTTCGCCCTCGAGCACAAAGCAGCCCTGCTCCGAGCTGTCGTCCAGGTACTCCTCGCCACTGCTGGCCCCCGGTTGCAAATGGCTATCGAGCATGGAGAACGCGCCCGTTATCGAAGGCGATGCCAGCACATCGGTGATGCCTCCCGCCAGGTGCAGCGTGCGACGCTCGTGCGGGCGGGTCACCCAGTCGAGCTCGCGGGGTTTGTCCAGCTTGTAGAAGTAGGCTGTCGATACACCCAGCTCTTCGCTGATGGCTGTGAGATCGGCCACGGTCGGGCGTGATACGCCGCGTTCGACCTGGGACAGAAAGCCCACCGAACGGCCAATGCGCTGTGCCAGTTCGCCCAGCGTCAGGCCCTTGAACTTGCGCAGGTCGCGAATCAGTACTGCCAGGCCTTCGATTTCTTCGTGCACTTTCATGGTTGAATCGCGACTTTCAGACGGGAAATGGATGCCCGGAAAAGTACAGGATTCATTTCACAAAGCAAAATGCTTTGCGGGAGATGCCTGACGTGAAATGTGCGATTGGGGCACCGATCGAGCACCGCGCGGGCGGCGCTCGATTTCACAGGCGCTGAGAATGGCTAAACAAGCCCTCTGCCCTTACCGAACAGCCTCATAGGTCAGGTCCAGGCACTTGCGGGCTTTCTCCACCAGCTCGTCGATCTCTTCGATACTGATCACCAGCGGTGGCGCGATGATCATGGTGTCGCCCACCGCGCGCATGATCAGGCCGTTGTCGAAGCAGTGCTGGCGACAGATCATGCCGACACCTTTGCCTTCATGACGGGCGCGGGTGGCCTTGTCTTTCACCAACTCGATCGCCCCGAGCATGCCCAGGCCGCGCACTTCGCCTACCAGCGGATGGTCGGCCAGTTCGCGCAGGCGTTGCTGCAGATAAGGCGCGGTTTTATCGTGCACCTGCTGGATGATCTGCTCGTCACGCAGGATCCGCAGGTTCTCCAGGCCTACCGCTGCCGCCACCGGGTGGCCGGAATAGGTAAAACCGTGGTTGAAGTCGCCGCCTTCGCTGATGACCTTGGCCACCTCGTCACGCACGATCACCCCGCCCATGGGGATGTAACCGGAGGTCAGGCCCTTGGCGATGGTCATCAGGTCAGGCTTGAGGTCGTAGTAATCGGTGCCGAACCACTCACCGGTACGGCCGAACCCGCAGATCACTTCGTCGGCGACGAACAGGATGTCGTACCTGGCCAGGATTTCCTTGATCTTCGGCCAATAGGTCTGCGGCGGAATGATCACGCCACCGGCGCCCTGGATCGGCTCGGCAATGAAGGCGGCAACGTTGTCCACGCCAACTTCGAGAATCTTCTTCTCCAGTTGCTCGGCCGCCCACACGCCGAAGTCAGCCTCGGCCATATCGCCGCCTTCGCCAAACCAGTATGGCTGCTGGATGTGCACGACATCCGGGATCACCCCGCCCTGCTGGTGCATGCCACTCATGCCGCCCAAGGCCGCGCCCGCCACGGTAGAGCCGTGGTAGCCGTTGATACGGCCAATGATAACCTTCTTGTTGTTCTGGCCCTTCAGTGCCCAGTAATGGCGGACCATGCGCAGCACGGTATCGTTGCCTTCGGAGCCGGAGCCGGTGAAGAACACGTGGTTCATGCCTTGCGGGGCCACCTCGGCGATGGCCTTGGCCAGCTCCAGCGCGGGCGGGTGCGCGGTCTGGAAGAACAGGTTGTAGTAAGGCAACTGCTTCATCTGCTGGCTGGCGACCTCGGCCAGCTCATCGCGGCCATACCCGACTGCCACGCACCACAGGCCGGCCATGCCATCGAGAATCTTGTTGCCCTCGCTGTCCCACAGGTACACACCCTTGGCCGAGGTGATGATGCGCGGGCCTTTCTCGGCCAGTTGCCTGACATCGCTGAACGGGGCCAGGTGATGGTCGCGGCTCATTGTTTGCCAGGCGAGGGTCTGCGAATTCTGTTCACTCATTGACTTCACTCCATCAAGTTGCGCAGCCGTGCTGCGAGGGTACTTTTTACAGGTGGGAAAGGTCGCTGCTCAGGCAGACAGCAACAGCCTCTGACGCAGGACCGAGCGATGCCGGCAGGCCTTGCCAAAGGACTGGAAGATGGCCAGGTAATGTGGGTTATCCATGACCTGGAACTCGGGGTGCCATTGCACGGCCAGGGCAAAACACTTGCTGTTCTCGACCGAAACCGCTTCCACCAGGCCATCGGGCGCCAGCGCTTCCACCCTCAGCCCGGGGGCCAATACGTCGATGCCTTGGCCGTGGATCGAATTGACGTCGAACATCGCCGGCAAACCCATGCGGTCGAGCATGCCGCCAGGCTCTACATGCAGGGTGTGGCGCGGCCCATATTGCTTGTCGAGAGGCTCATCCTTGCCTTCGCGGTGGTCCATGAACATGCCGGTCTCGTGGACCTTCTGGTGCAGGGTGCCACCCAGCGCCACGTTCATTTCCTGGAAGCCACGGCAAATGCCGAGTACCGGTACGCCGGCGGCGATGGCCGCGCGCATCAGCGGCAACGTGGTGGCATCGCGCAGAGGGTCGTGATGGGTACCCGCAGCACTGGCCGGGCCGTTGTAATGGTACGGCTCGATGTTGGACGGCGAACCGGTGAAGATCAGCCCATCCACCACGTCGAGAATATCGGCGCTGTCCATCAACTCACCGAGGCTGGGAATGACGATGGGCAGCCCACACGCTGCCTCGGCTGCCGCGCGCGCATATTTTTCGCTGATGGTCTGGGTTGCATGCAGCCCAATCATGCTGGTGCATGCGGTAATGCCAATCACGGGCACACGTGGCATATCTTCCTCCGGCAAATCCATATTGCGCGTTGTATTGAAACGGTAGAAAGGGAGCGTGCAGCGTCGCTGCACCTACAGGAACCAGCGGTATTCGCGAGCATCGATGTGGTGCATGAAGTCCAGTTGCTCCTGGTATTTGTTTTCGCAATAGACCATCACGAACTCACTGCCCAGGCCTTGGTTGACCACCGGGTGATGACGCATGGCGGCCAAGGCGCTGAGGGCATCCTTGGGGAAGTCGATGCCGCTCTGGCGGTTGTCGTTCAGCGGGGCGATGGGCTCCACGCCGCGGTCCAGACCATGCTCCATCCCGGTCAAAATGGCCGCCAGTACCAGATACGGGTTGGCGTCGGCGCCAGCGAGGCGGTGCTCGATGCGCAGGTTGCGCGGGTCGGACTCGGGAATGCGGATGCACGCGTCACGGTCTTCGAACCCCCAGCTGGCCTTGCTCGCCGCGTTGACCATGGCGCCATAACGTCGGTAGGCATTGTGGTTGGGGGCAAAGATCGGCATGCAGTGCGGCAGCAGTTCCAGGCAGCCTGCCACCGCATGGCGCAGCTTGCGCTGTTCGCTTCCCGCCAGAATGTTATTGCCGGCGGCGTCGTACAGGCTGACGTGCACATGCATGCCGCTGCCTGGCGCGTCCAGGTACGGCTTGCTCATGAAGCTGGCACGGTAGCCATGCTTCATCGCTATACCGCGGGTACTGCGGCAGAACAGTGCCGACCAGTCCGCCGCACTTAGGGCATCGTCGCTGTGCGAGAAGTTGATCTCGAACTGGCCTGGGCCCAGCTCTGCGGTGATGACGTTCGCCGGTACGCCCTGCTCGTTGGCGCCGTCGACCATCTCGTGCAGGACCGACGAGAAGCGCGACAGCCGCTCGATGTGCATGTTCGGCTGATCGTCTTCATCCCCGGTTGCCGTGTCGCGTGGATACTGTGGCAGGCCGTTGTCAAGCTTGCGGTCGAACAGGTAGAACTCCAGTTCGAACGCTACCACCGGGCGGATGCCACGTTTGGCCAGACGCTGAAGCACACGCGCCAGCACTTCACGGGGCTCGAACTCGATCGGCTTTGCAGTGCCGTCGGACGTGATCAGCATCTGGGCGATCACTTCCTTTTCCCAGCGCACCGGCTTCAGTGTACCCGGCACCAGGCGCCGGGCGGCATCCGGGTCGCCGTCGGCGAAGCAATAGTCCCCAATCGGGTAAAGGCCACCCTGGGTACCCAGCAGCACGCAGTTCTGCGGCAGCTTCAGTGGCGCACCGGCTGCGACTTTCTCCAGCATCTCCATGGGGTAGCGCTTGCCGTAGAAGTGCCCGGGGATGTCCAGCGCAATCAGGTCGACATAGCGAATTGCCGGGTGTTCTGCTCGGAACGAGCGCACTTCAGCCAGCAGATCCGGAAAGATGACACTCATCTTCTTATCCTTGTGAGGTGAACGAATTCAATTGAAGACCCAGAGCACACGGGTGGCTTTATCCGTCAGGTTGGCGTAACGGAACGGCGCATGGGGTTGCAGCTGGAAGCAGTCGTTGGCCTGCAGGGTCACGGCATCGCCCTGGTCCAGCCACACCGTGAGTTCGCCCTCGAGCACGAAACAGCCCTGCTCGGAACGGTCGCTCAAGTACGCCTCCCCACTGGTGGCGCCCGGCTCGAGATGGCTGTCGAGCATGGCGAAGGCGCCTGTGATGGTCGGCGAAGCCAGCACGTCGGTGATGCCCGACTCCAGGTACAGCGTGCGCCGCTCGTGGGGACGCGTGACCCAACCAATGCTGCGGGGCTTGCTCAGGTTGTAGAAGTACGCGGTTGATACGCCGAGCGCTTCGCTGATAGCGGTGAGGTCTGCCACGGTCGGGCGCGAAACGCCGCGTTCGACCTGGGAGAGGAAGCCCACCGAACGGTTGATGCGCTCGGCCAGTTCACTCAAGGTCAGGTTCTTGAATTTGCGCAGGTCGTGAATAAGGATCGCGAGGGCTTCAACCTCTTCGTGCATCTTCATCGTTTCGGACTGCCGTGAAATTTTTAGACTTATTTTTCATGAAAATTTACATGAAAATTTTCACGCGTCAAGCCAAACGATGGAAATGTGCAGCCGCCAACAGAGGGCTTGCTGCGCCGCGTGGC
The DNA here is from genome assembly GCF_043101865.1 of Pseudomonas sp. zjy_15. Lineage (NCBI taxonomy): Bacteria > Pseudomonadati > Pseudomonadota > Gammaproteobacteria > Pseudomonadales > Pseudomonadaceae > Pseudomonas > Pseudomonas sp. zjy_15. The sequence goes on along the minus strand of NZ_JBICII010000036.1, from coordinate 50,817 downwards.
GGATTGGCTGCGATGGCGCGGGTTTCTTTACAGGCGCTCGGCGAGTAGCCTCGTGGGTGAATTCCTCCAGCCCGACCACGTCCATCGCCATGCCAAACGGTTTCCCTGATTTGCCCTCGCTCAATGCGCTACGTGTGTTCGAAGTGGTTGCCCGTCACCTGAACTTCCGCCTGGCCGCCGAAGAGCTGGGGGTGACCCAGGCGGCAGTGGCACAGCAGATACGCGGGCTGGAAGCGAGCCTGGACCTTCGCTTGTTCGAGCGCCTGCCCCGGGGCCTGGCACTGACCGATGCGGGCCTGGGCTACAGCGGCAGCATTCGCAACGCCTTGGCGATGATCGATGAGGCAACCCGCCTGCTGCGGCCACAGGCGGCTCACCTGACGGTCAGCGTGACACCGACCTTTGCCTCCAAATGGCTAATTCCCCGGCTGGGCAACTTTGCGCAAAGCCATCCGGACATCGATTTACGTGTACTGGCCACAGATCGGCTGTCCCACTTCAATACTGACGGCGTGGATATCGCAGTCCGCTATGGCAAGCCCGACTTCGGTGCGGGTTTGAACAGCGAACTGTTGATGGACGACCGTATCGTCGCCGTGGCCAGCCCAACGTTGTTCGAAGCCGGCAAAGCCCCCGCCATCTTCGAGCAGCTTCAAGCGTTCACCCTGCTTCACGATGCCCATGATTTCTGGCCTCGGTACCTCGCACAACTGTTCCCGCAGCACGGGCAAGCGACTGCCAAAAACCTGCGCTTCAATCAGACCTCATTGGCCATCGATGCGGCCATCAGTGGTCAGGGTATTGCGTTGGCAAGCCTGGCGTTCGTCAGTGATGACATCGTCGCGGGCAGGTTGACCCAGGTCTTCGCTCAGCAGCTCAGGCTCGATAAGGCGTTCTATCTTGTGTGGCCACGAAAGATGCAGCAGCCGGAGTCGCTAGGCATTGTCCGGCACTGGTTCAAGCAACAAGCCAGCAATAGATAATCTACTGCATCAGTAAAGTTTAGCTGTCTCCCTCGCCGCCACTTCTGCTGCTAATTTTAGTGCTTCCAGGCAATCATCCATTCGCGTTACGGAGGCAGCATGTCAGTAGAAAAAGTTGCGATCATCACGGCAGGTGGCAGTGGTATGGGTGCCGCAGCGGCACAGCGCCTGGCCGCTGACGGGTTCAAGGTTGGCATCCTTTCCTCCTCGGGCAAGGGCGAAGCACTGGCTGCCGAGCTTGGTGGTATTGGCGTAACAGGTAGCAACCAGTCGGTTGAGGACCTGAAACGCCTGGTCGATGCCGTGATGGAAAAGTGGGGGCGCATCGACCTGCTGGTCAATAGCGCCGGCCATGGTCCGCGCGCGCCAATCCTGGAAATCAGCGACGAAGACTGGCACAAGGGCATGGACACCTATCTGCTCAATGTCATCCGCCCGACGCGCCTGGTGACGCCCTACATGCAGCGCCAGAAAGGGGGCGTGATCATCAACATTTCCACGGCCTGGGCGTTCGAGCCCAGTGAGCTGTTCCCGACGTCTGCAGTGTTCCGCTCGGGCCTGGCCGCATTCACCAAAATCTTCGCCGACCAATTCGCCGGGGACAACGTGAGGATCAACAACGTCCTCCCCGGCTGGATCGACAGCCTGCCAGCCACCGAACAGCGCCGCGACAGCGTGCCACTCAAACGCTATGGCACCCGCGAGGAAATCGCCGCCACCATTGCGTTTCTCGCCAGCGAAGGCGCTGCCTACATCACCGGGCAGAACATCAAGGTCGATGGCGGCGTGACACGTAGCGTTTGATTGTCTGTCGGCCCGCAGGCCAGTCGACTGATCAGGCCAAGGCGTTTACGCTGGCGTTTTCCCACCTGCACGGAAGCGCCAATGACAGAGACATACCAAGGAAGCTGCTTGTGCGCAGCAGTCTCTTACCTGTTACTCACCCCACCCAAGGCAGTGAGCCACTGCCACTGCAGCCAGTGCCGCAAAAGTCACGGCGCCGCATTCGCTTCGTACGGCAGCATTCCGCGCAGCATGCTGCGCATACTGCGCGGCGCTGCCAGCATCAAGGCCTTCTCTTCATCGCCGACGGTTACGCGCGAGTTCTGCACGGAGTGCGGCTCGACCTTGTTCTGGTCACGCGCCCAGGGTGAGCTTGCCGACTGGATTTCGATAGCGCTGGGAACGCTTGATACGCCGTTCCTGCCCAGGAAGCAGAAACATGTTCACGTCGACGCTGCTGCCCCTTGGTACTCACCCTGCAACCCTGACTGATCACCCAGCGCAGGACCAATAGAGCAATCACGGCTAGGCACCTCAGTGCCTGAACAACGGATGCTAGCGCTTACCGCACCTTCCAGAGATTCCGTTCGTTGACTGACTCACAGCACAACCCAAGCTACATGAAACGGTTCGAAACCGTGCTTGCCTACATCGACAGCCACCTCGAAGGTGACCTGTCGGTGAACGCCTTGAGCCGCATCGCCAACTTCTCGACGTTTCACTTCCACCGGCAGTTCACGGCTTACATGGGTGTTCCGGTTTCACGGTATGTGCAACTGATGAGGCTTCGACGCGCAGCGCATCAACTGGTCGCCTCGCCCGCGACGCCCATACTGGAGGCCGCATTCGGCGCCGGCTTCGAAAGCCCCGAAGCCTTTGCCAGAGCGTTCAGGCGCGCCTTCGGCATGGCGCCGAGCGCGTTCGCCAAGGCGCCGAACTGGCAGGCCTGGAGTGCGGTATTCAATGTTCCTCACCGATCCAGGAGTATCACCATGCAGATCCGTATCGTGCATTTCGCCGAAACCCGCGTGGCCGCGCTCGAACACCAGGGGCCGCCCGGCCTGGTCAGCGAAAGCGTCGCGCGTTTTCGCCAATGGCGCATGCAAAGCGGCCAGTCGCCTGTGACCAGCAGCCGTACTTTCGGTATCCCCTACGACAACCCCGACACCACCCCGGCCCACGCCTTTCGCTTTGCCGTGTGCGGCGAGATAGAAGAGGCGGTGCAGCCCAACGATTTCGGCGTGCAAGAACGGGTTATACCGGCAGGGCGTTGTGCCGTGATTCGACATACCGGCTCGCCTGACTACATTGGCGAAACCATCTACCCGCTTTATCGTGACTGGCTGCCATCGAGCAACGAAGAACTGCGTGATCATCCGTTGTTCTTTCATTACCTGAGCGCCTACCCGGAAACACCACTGGAGCAATGGCAAACGGACATCTACGTGCCGCTGAAGTAGGCTGGGCCATGGGTAGCGGGCGTAGCCAACTTGGCCGGCCCAGGCGCATGGCCAGGCAACCGGGCCGGGGATCAGATACGTACCCTGGGTGCCTCGCCATGCGTCTGGAGGCGTGTTTGCTTGCGATAAAAGGCGTGAATAGCCCACACCACCCCTACGAACAACAAGGCTGTACCAAGCGCTTCCATAGGAGACGGCCAGCGTTGGTTGATGAGCAGGCCCATCGTAGTTGCATAAATGGTCCCGCTGGCGATCAATTGCCCGCTCAGCGCCAGCGGAAGACGCCGCGTTGCGATTGACCATGCCCAGGCACCTGCAAGGGTGGCCCCTAACCCCTGAATCAGCCCACAGAGGATCAGCGCCTGAGTACCTGCCAAACCGCTCGGATGGCTAGCGAAATGAGATAGTTTCAAGTACAGCCCAACCGGGATGAACGCCAGCATTTCGACGCTGCACATGAAGATCAACATGGCTGACCACAACATGGGAGACATGCTTGGCCGTCGAGCCAACGCACTTTCATTCAACAGGCCAAAACCGGTCCAGAATGCGATTGCCAGCAACGATGCAAGCAACCCAAGCAGTAACGACGCGGTCGGGAGCACTACCGACGCACGGCTAGCATCAAACACACTCAGATTGACCAGGCTGATGCCCAGGGCCGCCACCAGCAGTGGCCCGGCAATGGCACGCCAAGGCACGCTGGCGCTGCGCATGTTGCCGGCAATCGCGAGCACGATCGGTACTGAGCCCATCATCACCGGAGGGATCACCGGCCCGGCTGCCAAAACCGCAGTGGTGATCAGGAAGAAGTAGCCAATGTATCCCAAGAAGCCCAGCAGTGCGGCACTGGCCCAGTCACTCAGTCGCAATTGCCGCACTTCGCTGCGATAAACGAACAACACCAGCAGGCTACCTAACCCGGCAAAGGCATAGCTCACCACCGCCAGGTCAAAAAGGCTGTAGTCGCCGACCAGCCCCGGAAAGATATAGAGCAGCGACCAGGAAAAAGTGGCGGCAATGGCCGCTAACAAGCCCAGGGTCATACGCTGTGCTCCTGCCGCTGGATCCAGCAATGAGCTATTTGCCGGGCAGTGTCGAATACCCGCATGTCCTGGCCCATCGCACCGCTGACAAAGCTGCCCTCCAGCAAGATAAACAACCCTTGGGCAACTGCGTCAGGGTCGTTTATACCGGCGCTCATGGCCAAGGCAGCAAGGTTTTCGCGTATCCCTTGCTTATGCCTGCTCACTGCCAAATGCACGGGGTGACTGAACTGGGGGAATTCAGCCGCACTGTTAACGAACAGGCACCCGCGCTCGCTATCTTTCAAAAGAAAGCGTTCATACAAATCGAAAAAGGCGAGCATGCCACTGACCGGCTCAGGATGCCCAGCCAGGGTGCGCGCTACCTCTTCACGCCAGCGTCGGTCACGCTCCTCAAGGCACGCCACTATCAGCGCATCCTTGGAGGGGAAATGGCTGTAGAGCGTCATTTTGGTAACGCCCGCCATCGCGGCAATGGCCGTTACCCCAGTGACGTACACGCCTTGCGACAGAAACAGCTTCAGCGCGGCATCAATCAAACGCTCACGGGTATTGTCCAATTCAAGGCACTCCGGCAAAGGGACGGAGCTGACTATACTGACCGGTAAGATTCAGGCCGCATCCAGATACGACCTGAAGCATGGCCGCTACGACACAGAGCGCAGCAGCAAAACGCAGGCCTGGCCAATCAGAGACTTGCTACGCCAGCTAAGCGCCCCCTGTACTTGGGATGCGAATCTGGGCTGTGTGGCTGATCGTGCCGTCTACCCGCTTGCGAAACACCGCTTGGCCCAACGTGTCTTGGGCATGCCGGTGGCAACTGTGTTTACCGAGATCGATCCCGACCCGTGCTGACTCGCTCGTGATGATGGCCTCCAAAACAAAACACCCTGCGAAAGCTTAGCCCTCGCAGGGTGTGGGGGTGACCCATTCATTTAGCCCGGTCTACGCTGGGCTTTCGTGCACGCTAAAGCCGGTACGGCATGGATGCGGTCAAATCATCGATCATTTTTTGAAGAAGACCCGACAGCGTTGCTGAGGCCTTTCGAATTATGATCGCCTGGCGTCGTTCGAGAGATGGCCGTGGACTTGGCCAAACCGCGAGTGTCCTTGGAGTGAGCGACACCCGAGGTGGTGGTGCCATGACCGTTGTCGCTGTTGCGCGAGCTTCCGTAATGATTGCCGCTTACCCCATGATCGCGTGTCGCCTTTCCAGCGTGATCACTTCCAAGGCCCTTCCCGCTTCCACTATGCCCTCCCATGCCACCGCCATGTCCGGCGCCGTTTCCACCGCCATGTCCGCCGCCACCGCCATGACCACCGCCACCACCGCCACCGCCCTTGGCATAGGCGGAACTGATAGGAGAGATATCGGCAGGCAAGAATGCCGTCATCCCGAGTGCCAATGCACAAGCAAAGACAGCAACCAAAGGTTTTTTCATTTTTTGTTCGGCTCCGAAGGCGCGAGTGGGTGGCTAAAGTGCAAATTGGACCTGACACAGACACCAAAGTTCTCGCATTCCGACAGACTGCCAGGGAAACGCCGATCACGTTTGCCCGAGCGCGTAGTAAGCAAAATCTCGACCGCGCCAGCCCATTTTTCGGCCGATAGCGCAGCGTTCAATAACTATCGGCGCCCAATCAAAAGGTTCGACAGCGCAAACAACGTGGTCAGTTGTGGAGTGTTCTTGGCCAAGCCACGAAAGCGAGTCTTCACATAACCGAACTGGCGCTTGAGCGGACGACTATGTCAGCACAGGTAGTCTGCCCCGTCCTGACGTGTTCGGAGAATCCTCAGCCAACCAAGCAGGGCCGAGCCCGCCAGTGCTAACAGCCCTTGAGGTTCCGCCTTGCTATTGGCGTACCACACCGTCAGGATGGATGCTTCATCAGGCTTAAGGAGAGAGCCGTGTTTCCCATGAGCGTGTGGTTCGCCTACACCGCCGCCTGCCTGCTGTTGGTGCTGGCACCGGGCCCTGACAACTTGTTGGCCATTGGTCGCGGTCTCAGCCAGGGTAAAGTCGCAGCGGCCGTATCCGGCATGGCGTCAGGCGCAGGCATACTGTTTCACGTTGCAGCCGCTTCGTTAGGCTTGACCCTACTGATGCAAACCTCGGTGCTCGCATTTTGGGTGATCAAGCTCATTGGTGCCGGCTATCTGCTCTGGCTAGGGATCAAGGTTCTGCGCGCTCGTAGCCTGATAAGCTTTCAGCCGGCGTCCAGGCAATCTCTGTCCAGCATTTTTCTGACCGGTCTGCTGTCGGCTGCGCTCAACCCCAAGCCAGGTTTGTTCGTGCTGGCGTTCATTCCCCAATTCGTCGACCCCGCACGCGGGTCGGTCAGTGTGCAGATGATGGTTTACGGCGTGTGGTTCGCTGCACTCACGGCATTGGGGTTTGCCTTGATGGGCATTTTCGCCACGGGGCTGTCTCGCTACCTGTACCGGCGGCCACGGCTGGTGAATGGGCTGAACGTGGGCGCAGGCCTCACCTTCGTCGCGTCTGGCGTCTCAATTGCGGCGTTGAGCCAGAGATAGCAAGCAGGAGAAAGCGGCGGGGCTGCGTATGAGCCCCGCGCTTCATCACGATGCTGAAGCCTCGTCGGCCAGCTTCGCATGGGTGTTCAGTTCCTCAGCGATGAAGGCCGAAATCATCGCCCGATAGACCTGCTCCACCACCTCAGCCGAGGCACCGGTTTCGTCAGCCATCTCACGAACCTTCTTGATCACTTGCTCGACCCGAGCAGGCGCACGCACATCATCGGTGGTTTTCTTGAAGCCGGCTGCTTGCGTCACGAGCCTTCCACGTTTGGCGAGAAGCGAAACGAGGCTGCGGTCGATTTCATCGATCCGTTGACGGACTTCGTCCAGAGAGGTGCAAGGTACATCCATTTGCTTGACTTCCTTTTCATGAGCCTGCGCTGAATTGAAGCTGGCTGTCGTGGGTGATCGGGTCGTGCAGTGTAGCTGCTATGCCAGGTCCGCTTCACACGCCTCAGAGGGTGTAACGCCGCAGGGATATCCCAATCCATTTCGAATAACCAGCTCACGCCTGCGTGGCGCAGATCGTGAAAATGCAGATCCTCCACACGAACCATCTTTCGCCCAGGCTCAAGCAGCCTGCTGGCGGGTGAATGTTTGGAGCTCTTGGTAGACCAGGACACCCTTTTTCTTGAGGTGGATCTGGACGGGATAGATAAACGTCCCATCGGCCTTTTTCCTTGCTCTGATCGTTGCCATGATTTCCGGTGCTACGAGCGTGATTGGCGGAGGCCATTCCGGCTATTTGTCCGGTCTGGGCTATTTCAGGGAGACTCTCGGTGCATCATCCCGGGAGCGTCGATGTTGACCTTGCCCCCTTGGCATAGGCGGTCAGCACTTCTTCACGGGCCGCCATTCGCTTCAGGTAGCCGGTCACATTGGGCAATGTCTGGATATCCACCTGCAATTGAGCGTGGATGCGCAGCCAGGGATAGATGGCCATGTCGGCAATCGAGTACATCCGAGCAATGAAATCGCTTCCGGCCAAAGCCTTTTCCACTGTGTTGAACAAATTGACGGTTTGTTCCTGATAGCGCGATATTGCGTACTGGTTGCCTTCGGCCTCTTGATGAATGAAGTGATAGCTCTGCCCGGCCATCGGCCCCAGGCTGCTGATTTGCCAGGCCAGCCAGTGGAGCACCGCATAGCGCTCAGGCCCTACGCACGGTAGGAATCGCAAGTGCTTTTCCGCCAGATATTGAAGGATAGCTCCGGACTCGGGCAGGATCAGCGCCTGATCGTGATCGACCAACAACGGGATCTTTCGGTGGATTGTCAGGCGCGCGAAGTCCGGCTGGTGTTGTTCACCCTGCGCCAGGTTTATCCGATGGATCCGGTAGGGCACGCCAAGCGCCTCTAGCATGATCAGGATCTTGTGACCATTGGCCGTCGGCGCGAAATAAAGTGTGTACATGGATACGGCTCGCAAAAACCAATCAGTGGCGGGAGGGGCAGCGGCGCGGTTGAGCCCGGCCCGTTCCGCCAGGGCTCAGGCAATCGGATAACGCTTGAGCAGATCGGTCTGTTCCAGGCGGGCCGCATGGGCATTGATGGCCGGGAAATCGCTGGCCTTGACTACGTCGGGCAGCATCAACTGCATGAACGACCAGGCCACCGCACAAGTGACCTCAACCTGGTCTGGGCGCACGCCGTGCGACGCTTGTGCCGCCAACCGCTTGTCCAACTCCGCGCACGCCGCCAGCAACTGCCGGGTGACGCGTTCGACCCAGGGCTGATGAAGCTTTTCCGCCGGTCGAAGATTGTGTTCATAGACGATCTGGACGGCCTTCTCGCATGCCGTCAGCGCCAGCCCCAATGTACTCAAAGCTCTGGCCAGCGCCTGCGGTTGGCTTGGCAATAGCTTGCTCTCGGGTGTGCTGAGGGTCTCGAAATAATCGATGATCAGCGTCGAGTCCATCAGTACGGAGCCGTCATCGAGCAGCAGAGTCGGCGCTTTGACCACCGGATTGATCCTCGAAAACTCTTCGAATGTGCTGAACACCGACAGTGGGGCATGTTCGAACTCGATGCCTAGAAGGTCCAGGGATATAGCTACCCGGCGAACGTAAGGTGAATCCAGCATCCCAATGAGTTTCATCGATAGTTTCCTTGATTGATGTTGGCCTCTAATGCCGTTGTCTGGCGTTTGAACAGCAGGGGCAGCGGCCATGGGAACGGATACGCCGGGTGCTGCTTCTGTGCCCTGACTGGCTCCAGTTGCAGAAGACCTTCCCCATCAATCAGCGCTAGCCCGGCAGACAACTTCACGCGCTCGCCGGGGCCAATCGCGAAGTCGACACCGTCCGCGCTGATCCAATGCTTGCCGCTCACCGCACGCGTGTAGATGTCGTGAGTAAACCGCACCGAAACCAATTGCGCGCTGGTCAATGAAATCTGCAACCACTGGCGGTCTTCACAGTCAGGATTACCCGTTGTCATTTGCCGTGCTCCCCCGCACCGTCTATGGCTCCAGTCCTCTCGCCAGTCGAAGACTTTACCGTCACTTACATTAATGAGAGCCTTGCCACTTATAAATCAGTTTTTTTTTCCACTATTTGTAAGAAACACTTACATGTCGAATATTCCTCCAATCACCTGCCTACGCTGCTTCGAATCGGTTGCAAGGCTGGGGAGCGTCACCGCAGCCGCCAAGGAACTGCATGTCACCCATTCGGCCATCAGCCAGCAGATCAAGGTGTTGGAAGAGATGATCGGCGTCACCCTGTTCGTCCGTGAAGGACGGGGTCTGCGGGTCAGTGAGGACGGACGACTGTATGCCTTGCAGATCCGCGAATGCTTGGGCGGAATCGCCGAAGCCACGCGACTGATCAAGACACAACCCAAGTCAACGGAACTGGTGGTCGCCGTTCTCCCTTCGTTCGGACTCAGCTGGTTGTTGCCCCGCTTGCCACGCTTCCAGCAATTACAGCCGCATATCAGCGTCCGGCTGCAGGCCAATCTGGCGTTATCGGACCTGACGCGGGAATCTGTCGACGTAGGGATCCGCATGGGCAAGGGCGACTGGGACGGGGTGGAGCAGCATCTGCTCTTTCATGACGAGACGCTGGTGGTTGCCGCTCCGCACTTCAACGGCGGGGCGCTACCACAGACCCCTGAAGAGATCATCGGCAGCAACATTATTTTCAACATGGAATCATGGCAACCGTGGTGTCAAGCGGCCGGGCTGGATAGGGAAGTCCCACGCATCGGCCTGTGCAGCAACGACTCCAACCTGGTACTTCAAGCCGTGCGCTTGGGCCAGGGGATCGCCCTGGAGCGCCGCAGCCTTGTGCACGACGCGATCCAACGAGGGGAGTTGGTGCAACTCTCCCCCGTGATCGCTCCCTATCCCTACCCGTATTGGCTGGTATTACCCAACCGCGAGCGTTCGGAAACAAAGCAGCAGGTGTTCTCAAGTTGGCTGACACATGAGGTCGCTGTATATCTGAACAAACTGGATCATGGCAGCAAGACGGTCCGATGATGGCCGATTGTTGCCCTTGCCAAGGGGCTGCTAACCGACCCGGAGCGGACGGTCATGGCATTGGGTTCGGTGGGGGCCTTGAGGTGTTCGTCATGAGGTTTTTGGTGGTTATCAGACCGAGCGCCGCCCGCGCGGCGCATCGCGAGCTGGCGCTCGCTCCTACGTTTTTTCGGGCCAATTGTTCCTGAGGATTTTGCGCGCGAACGCCTTGGCGCATGGCTCGGTATCGCGTCGTACAAACCAGGCGGGTCTGCCGCTTCGTCTTACCCAGCGGCCGGGCTTTCTCGGCTTCCACCAGGTAGCGATCAATCATGTCCTTGATTGCGTACCCTCCACGGTTGGCCCGCTCGATGGCACCATGCTCTGTCAACTCTGTCTCTCGTCGCTTCGCCCAAGCCTGCGCTGCCTGCTTACGGGCGAACGTCTGGGCTTCTTGGTAGACTAGGACACCTTTTTCTTGAGGCGGATCTGGACGGTATAGCTGACCGTTCCATCGGCCTTTTTCCTTGCTCTGATTGTTACCATGATTTCCGGGGGTACAAGCGTGAATGGCGGTGCTACATCGCACCACTGTCTCACCAAAAAACCCGAAAAGTGGTACATAAATGCGTAGACCAGAATGCCCCTAGAACTAGCTTCAAAGCCACAAACCACGCGCCCTGAGCCGTCACGCCGCTTCAGCGTTGCACCGATGATGGATTGGACTGACTCTTCTCGCAGCCACTGTTTTTCGTAGCCTCCAGCTAAACCTGCGTTGATCCGTACCAATTTTGTACCATTCTGTCGAATCTCTCCTTTCAAATAGTCCTCCCCCCTCCCCCACACAAACGACTGGTGCTAGCCAGGCAGATGGTGTAGTAAGTACATCGTTTTGCCATCACTAGCACTTGCGCTATGTTAGCGTTCGATAAGCAGGGGCGGAGATCTTCTCTAAAATGCAGACTCTACAAGATGATTGATGACTTCAAAAAGGACCTCAGCAATCTTTCTAGCTTGCAGATCGTAAGGAAGTATATTTTTGCAGCGGAAAGCCACATACTAACAACTGATCAACACTACCAACTCAAAGAAAGGGTGTGTGAGCATTTTAATGTCGAATACAACGACGTAATAATGGTCGGCTCTGGCAAATTGGGTTTTAGCATTAAACCTAACCGAAGATTCGAAGCGTTCGGTGATGAATCGGATATAGATATTGCTGTAGTGTCGACGAGACTTTTCGAAAAAGTCTGGACCGAAGCTTACGCCTTCAAAAAAGGCGGAGCATATTGGCCAAAATCCTCTGAATTCTTCAGGTATCTATCAGAAGGCTGGATTAGACCTGACAAGCTTCCACGCAACAAGTATTTTGAATTCACTTCGCATTGGTGGGATTTTTTCAACGGCCTAACTTCAAGCGGAAACTATGGACCTTACCCCATTAAAGCCGGCCTTTATCACTCAAATTACTTTCTACAAGAATATCAAAAAATCTGTGTAGAGCAATGCAAGGACTCTCTATAATGGATACTTCAGCTTCCAACAGACGTCTACGTGTTCTGCTGACTGCAATTGGCAACGGAACACTAATCCCTCAACCAGAGTTCCAAAGACGACTGGTCTGGATAAACAAAGATAAAGTAGAGTTCATACGAACCGTACTTGAAGGATATCCTTTCCCCGAAATTTATATCGCTGCTGGCAAAGTTGATACAAAAACTGGCGAAGGCGCCGAAATGCTGGTAGACGGCCAACAGCGAATTACCACCCTACACCAGTATTTTAAAGGCTCTCCCGATCTAAAGCTTCCAAAAGACCTACCTCCCTACAGCAAGCTTTCTGAAGAACAACAGGTCGAATTTCTCGAGTATAAAGTCGTAGTGCGCGACCTAGGCAATATGACTATTGAGCAGATAAAGCAGGTGTTCCAACGCATCAACTCAACCAGTTATGGGCTGAACGCAATGGAAATACACAATGCACGCTACGGGGGGGAGTTCAAGAAATTTGCTGAAAAAATAGCACAGCTTGAATTTTTCGAAGAACATAGGATTTTTACATCCACTGATGTAAAGCGCATGAATGACACCATGTACTGCGCAGGATTGATCGCCACTACAATGTCGACTTACTTCAATCGCGACAGTGAAGTCGAAACATATCTCGAGCAATTCAATGAAGAAATCCCTAATGAGCAAGAAATTTTCAATAACTTCGAATGTACTCTATCCTTCATTGATCGCCTGAACTTTCCACCCAAATCAAGAGTATACAAAAAGGCAGACTTTTTCACCTTATTCGTTGAAACATATAAGCTGATAGCGAACGCCAAGATAGAACTAAACCTAGTCACCACTCGCCACCAACTAGAGTCCTTCTTCGAACTAGTTGAAATGGCAGGCAACGGTCGAGACCCTGGAAACCTAGATGCCGAGCGTTACTACAAAGCAGCACTGCAAGCCAGCAACGATAGAGGCAATAGATTGGTGCGGGGTGAAATAATAAACCGATTGCTCAGGAAGGCAATATAAACATCACCCCAACTTCAGTTGAGGAAGGAGTAGCACGTTTCCATTATGCACGATAAGGCGACCAAGGCACCAACAGCATGTCTTGGAGCCTTATTACATTCCGGAATAGCTACTTCACACGGAAGCTCGCGGAGCGATGATTGCTGGTATCTATCCCTTGAAGCCTGGCTATTGGGGCCAGCGACGGCATTACCTATGGCACTTAACAATGAGCATCATTCCATTTAGTCAGAGCTCATGACACTGCAAAGGACGGACATCGAATTGACCAGATGGATTCAACAGTTTCAAACCAGCAGCTTTATGAAGATATGGCCGGAACTTGTAAAAGCCGTCCGAGACCTAGATGTAGATGACAAGACAGTAACGACAACAGTCGATGAGCTAGCACGACTCAACAAAGTTATAGCATTCGTAGACGAAATAATAAAAAACGTTGATGCTGAACTCACCCCAGCCTCCATACTTGAAAATTGCGCCAGCCAGAGCCAATCGTGCCTATCTCAAGTACAAGCCTATATTTCTTTAAGGAACCCAAACTCATTAATACAAGCCAATAACCACGCAGACAACATACTGACTTACATTCGCCCATATATGGTGCTCCCGGAAATCTCACTTCACTCCTACGGTGTCGCCACAGAGGCATTCGCGCAAAAACTCCGGCAGCACACTGAAAACTACAACGCCCATATCTCTAACGTCACGTCAGAATTAGCCGAAATTATTGAAAGATCCAGGGCGCAACATGAGTACTTAACCAATATTGAGAATAAGATAAAAGAATTCGATCAGTACTTATATGAAGGAATTTCAGGTCACTCCCCAGCAGAAAAATATGTCAAAGAAGCCGTTGATGAAATTGTGGAGCATCATCAGGAAATAACCAGCCTGAAGGTTTCACTTTATGACGGTCCAGATTCTACCCTAGCCACTATCAAAGCAACCCAAAAAGAGATTATAAGTATCAATAGCGAGATGAGCGATATATTAGTATCTTGCAACCAACAAAATGACGAACTACTAGACTTCCATGGGAAAATTTTTGGCCTTAAAAAAGGTGATGATGACGAAATACCCGAGGGTGGCTTAAAGCAAGAACTTGACGCACGACTCAATCAACTGGACAGTTTTGAGATTGATCAGAGAACGCGGCACGCAGCACTACACACCTCCATTGAATCCCTTCTACCAGGTGCTACGAGCGCTGGGCTTGCCTCCGCCTACAAATCATTAAAGGATTATTTCTCCACGCCTATACTTCGTTATACCCAAGCATTCTATGCTTCCATGGCAGCACTGTTGATTGGCGGCCTCTTCTTGGTAACAGACTCATTTACTCTTTCTCCTTTTAGCTTCTCCTTAGTCAAAACTGTAGAATGGCAAGAAATACTGCGCACATTGCTCATGCGCGCCCCAATTGTGCTTCCCATTGTCTGGCTTGCTATATTCTCTGCAACACGAAGAAGCCAATATGAACGTCTCCAGCAGGAATATGCCCACAAGGAAGCATTTGCGGCCTCCTATGAAAGTTACAAAAAGCAGCTTAGCGACCTTCAGGTTAGTGGAGACGAGCTTCAAAAAGAACTTATCGCCAAGGCCATCGATGCGATAGCGTTTAACGCATCCATTACTTTAGATGGGAAACACGCTGAAAAACCACCCATATTCCAAGCCTTAGAAAAAATAAGCTTAGAAGAAGTAAAAAAACTTATAGACCTAGTTAAAACCAAAAATTGACACCTTTTAGTCCTCGACAATGATCAGAGTGAATAGACGGTCCAAAGCTGGTCGATCCGCGTCGTGAAAGATTGACTCATCATTTCTCGGCGCATCCCCCACTCGGGTGTGCGGGGGACGGTCCCAGCTCGCACAGTTCCCCTGCCATACCGCTCGTTGATCTCATCAAGAGCCGACATCAAACGGTCACTTGCTAAGGGTTGCGTAGCAGCAAACAGGTCGGCCGTGAACTCGCCAGGCTGTCGCAGATCGAGTAACAACACCTCGGCTTTGCTGTACCGATAGCCGACCTGGTAGACCCGCCCCACGGCTTCCGTAGCAGCTCTGGTCAGCAGCAGGGTGTCATTGGTAGGGTACGGCAGGTCGATCAAGACACCCTTGGCGAAGTGCAGCTCATTGGGGTTGAACATACCGGTGCGAATCGATACTCGCATGCGCTTGCACACCGAGCCTTGGGCACGCAGCTTCTCGGCTGCGCGCCCCGTGTAGGTGGCCACTGCCTGTTTAATCGGATTTAGCTCCGTCGGGCGCTTACCGAACATCCGGCTGCAGCATATCTCTTGCTTCGGCGGTTCTGCCTCATCCAGCTCAAGGCATGGCGTGCCCGCGAGTTCCCGGGCGGTCTTCTCCACCACCACATTGAACTTGTCGCGCAACATCCTAGGATCTGCCTTGGCCAGATCCATCGCCGTGTGGATCTCCATGGATTCCAGATGCTCTTTCATCCGTCGGCCGATGCCCCACACCTCTTTCACCTCGGTGTTACGAAGCACCCAATCACGCTTAAAGTCATCGGTAATGTCGACGACCCCACCGGTCTGCGCCTGCAAGCGCTTTGCGGTATGGTTGGCCAGCTTCGCAAGGGTTTTAGTCCGGGCAATGCCGACGCCTACGGGTATTCCCGTGCAACGCAGCACTATAGCACGCACGTCCCGGCCGAACTGGGTAAGGCTGCCTGTCACGCCTGTGAGATCTGCGAAGCACTCATCGATCGAGTAGACCTCTGCTGCGGGCACCATGGACTCGATCAAGGACATGACCCGCTCGCTCATGTCCCCGTACAGCGCATAGTTCGACGAGAACGCCACGATACCATGCCGACGAAGCTTCTCCTTCGCCTGGAAGTACGGCTCGCCCATTTTCACGTACGGCTTGGCATCGTATGAGCGTGCGATCACGCAGCCGTCGTTGTTGCTCAGAACAACGATAGGAGTCTTGGCAAGATCCGGACGGAACACTCGCTCACAGCTCGCATAGAACGAGTTGCAGTCGATCAGCGCGAACACCTGATCATTGCGCATGGTCGCGCACGCTATATCGCACCACACCCCAGATGACCAGCTCGTCGCCCTCCATGATGTACCTCGGTGGGTACGCCGGGTTTTCGGATTTGAGGATCACCACTCCGTCACGGCGGTGAAGCCGCTTGCAGATGGGCTCGCTGTTCACAGCTGCAATGACGATGTCGCCGTGCTCTGCCTCCCGCCCTCTGTCTACGATGACCAGGTCACCAGAGTAGATGCCCGCCCCTTGCATGCTGTCGCCCTCGACTTTCACCAGATACACATGGGGCGCGCGGAGGTCGAACAACTCATCAAGGGAAATATGACCTTCCAGATGGTCTGCTGCAGGCGACGGAAAGCCTGCCGGCACGTGGAATGAGTACAGCGGTAGCGGTTCGGTACCGCCGGTTGGCGTACCCAGAAAAGTGATGGTCATGATGGAAGGTCCGATGAAAACTGTATGCATATACAGTAAATCCGGCATCGGTTGCCCGGTCAATCCTGGGCAGCGAAATTTCTGACAGGCGAGAGGTAGATATGTGTGGACGGTACTCGATCTACGAGTCGATGGATCACTACCTGCGGCAGCTATCCCTGGACCAGATGGTGATCAACGGCTATGACCATGAGCCGATCAATCGCTACAACGTTGCGCCGTCGACGCGCGTCGAGATCATCCGCCAAGTTGGGGACGGGTTGTACGTTGATCGCGTGAAGTGGGGATGGTCGCCATTTTGGGCGAAGGGGAAGCGTCCAGATCCGATCAATGCTCGGGCCGAGACGGTGGTGACGGGGAATTTTTTCAAAAGCTTGTGGCCAAGCGGCCGGGCTTTGGCGCCGGCGAATGGATGGTTTGAATGGATACCCGATTCAACAGACCCGAAACGTAAACAGCCCTACTACATCACCAGCACCGACGGAAAGGCGCTCTTTTTCGCGGCGCTTGCTGAGGTGCACCAAGGTGTGGAGCGAGACGAGCGAGACGGATTTGTGATCATTACAGCGGCCGCCGATCAGGGACTACTCGATATACACGACCGGAAACCTCTTGTGCTTACACCAAAGGTTGCGCGTGACTGGATCTCGCCAATCACCTCGACCGAGCGCGCTGAAGAGATAGTGCGAACGGCCTGCCGTACTGCCGGCGATTTCAAGTGGCATGCTGTACGCAGGGAGGTGGGTAACGTCCGTAACCAAGGGCCTGAATTGATATTACCTGCGAATTGAAGAAACCTCTGCCACCCCCGGGGCGGTAATTTTAGCGGCTAAAGCCACGAAACCTCCCCAGTCGCTGGCCAAAAGTTTAGCTAAAGAATTCGTTAAATAAAGAAATCGTTAAATCTACAAATGTAGAAATCTACACTTCAGTCAAGGTTCAAAAGAACAAAAACGCTTTTACGCAAAAGCGCAAAAGCGCACGCAGCCCCACGCCTACGGGCCCCGGGCTGGTGACCACACCTCGCGACCCAATAAAAAAGAACTGTTGACAAGATTCAAAAGACTCAGATTAAATCCGCTACCAACGTGGAATCGAAGCCATCTCACACAGCCGCTGAGTGCTTGCGCTCATCTTGGAGAAAGTATGTTGACCTTTAACCTGATTATTATTTTCTGCATCGAGATTGTGCGGTGGCTTCAATTACTAGAACTAGAAAAGTTGCTCCAATACTGAAGGCTGCCAATTCATGATTACCAATTCTCCGGTAACCTCGGCCTTACCCTGTCGCTGGTTTGTGTTGGTATAGCGAATATCCAGATATTCGAAGTGGAAGCCGTCAAAAGCTCGCCGGATGTCCGGATGGTCGTTGATGCTGACCATCACCTTGCCCTTGCAGCGACGCATGAAGTCGGCAATGCGCTCGTACTCCTCGAAGGGAAAGTCGACGCCGTAGCCGGCAGTCTGCCAATACGGTGGGTCCATGTAGAAAAACGTGTGCGCACGGTCATAGCGCTCAGCGCAGGCGAGCCAGGAGAGGTTCTCAACGTAGGTGCCGGCGAGGCGCTGCCACGCGGCAGATAGATTTTCTTCAATTCTTAGCAAGTTTATAGCAGGTCCAGTGGTAGCTGTACCGAACGTCTGGCCAGTGACCTTGCCACCGAAAGCATGCTGCTGCAGGTAGAAGAACCGCGCCGCTCGCTGAATATCGGTCAGGATTTCAGGGCGCGTCATCTTCTGCCATTCAAAGATCTGCCTGGAGCTAAGCGCCCATTTGAACTGGCGCACGAACTCTTCCAGGTGGTTCTGCACAACACGGTAGAGGGTGACCAGGTCACCATTCAAATCGTTCAGCACCTCCACGGGGGCGGGCTGGGGGCGCATGAAGAACAACGCGGCACCGCCGGCGAAGACTTCGACATAGCATTCATGAGGGGGAAAGAGAGGGATCAAGCGGTCGGCCAGGCGGCGTTTGCCACCCATCCAGGGGATGATTGGAAAGGTCATAGGTATGCAAGTCTTTACTGTATGGATAAACAGGTGTTAGGCTCGCCGCGCTTTGTGCACAAGGCAGAGGCCACGGCTGGACTTGCAGGAAGGGTCTGCGGGTTCGGCGGGCCGGGCTGGATGTTGGCGCATCCACCCGGCTCGCCTCTTTTCACTTGGTGACTTCGCGGACGTAGGCCTGGCAGGCCTGCAGCGCGATCAGTCCACGGTCGCCTTCATCGGTGATGGTGACAATTCGTTGAGCATGCGCTCGGTCAAGTTGGGCGCGTACGGCGCCATGAACCACGCCTCCGGCGCCGGCGGCTTCTCGCATCCCACCGTCACCACCCTGGGAGGCAAAGGCTCCGGCGTCGACAAGGACTGACAACCGCAAGTCAGCAGTAGCAAGCCGGTCACGCAGGCGAGCTTGAATCTGTTGTGCATCGTTCATCTCCTTCCAATGTGTTTTGCCCTGCTCCCGCAGGCGATCCTCCAGGTCTTTTCGCTGACTGTTTTGCTCAGCCAACTGCTCCAAGGCCGCAGCTGCAGCCTCCTCACGCTCACGACCGTGAGCCCGATCCTTATCCGCCAGCTGCTGGACATAATCTGCAGCCTGGTCAGCCAACCGCTTTCCGTACTCGCTGGCCTGCCACACCCAGGCCCCACGCCCGCCGGCATAGAGCCCGATCGCCACGGCCAGAAGTGCGATACGCCAATTCAGCGGCATTACTGCAGCACCTCAAGCGCACGCTTGTAGAGCGCCTGGCGATCTTTCAACCCATTCAGGCCGCCATTGATACGGCGAGTGATCGATTCGAAG
Organism: Pseudomonas sp. zjy_15; assembly: GCF_043101865.1. Taxonomy (NCBI): domain Bacteria; kingdom Pseudomonadati; phylum Pseudomonadota; class Gammaproteobacteria; order Pseudomonadales; family Pseudomonadaceae; genus Pseudomonas; species Pseudomonas sp. zjy_15. The sequence goes on along the minus strand of NZ_JBICII010000036.1, from coordinate 31,747 downwards.
GCCGCGTCATCGGCTTGAAGGACCTTGTCGGCCAAGGTATTAAGCCCCGCCCGCTGCCAGTACCAGCCGGCCGACAGCGAGGCGTATACGGGCTGCTCGAGCAGATCGGGGGTGTTGAGCAAGCGGCTGTCACCGAACAGCGCCTCGCTGCAGGCCTCGTAGTTGTCGCGGCCGGTGATCTGAATAAGCCCACGCCCACGGTACCGCTGGCCATCGCCATCAGCCGCCGGGGTGTTGCCGAGGCGCTCCGCCAGCCGCCCGGTGTCGTACTTGGCCAGGTAGGCATCGTTACCGAGCTCCCGCACATACAGCAGCTGGCCCGACTCATGGCCGACTTGCGCAAGAAACGCAGCCATACGCCGGGGAGTGATGATCGAGTACTTGCCCATATGCGGTTATCGCCAAGTTGCGTCATACCTTGGGCCGGTGGCTCGAGAAAAACTTGGTCCCGACCCTTAAGTTTGATGATGGTCTCGGTTGGGCAGTCTGCGATCACATTGTGGGTGGCATTCTAAGCGGTGGAGCAGACGCAGCGAAGAGCGGGATTGGCGAAGTCCGTCAAGGAGGGCAAGTCATTCAACGGTCCCGACGTACACTCGACCACGCAATCAACGGCCCCGTTGGCATGTGTACTGAGGCTCTGTTTAATGCAGTGTCCAGGGAGGAGAAAGAGGCTGGATCACTCATCCCTGATCACATCAAGCTTCGTATAGAGCGCCTTTTTTCGGCACTTGGTGAGGGTTCGGATCATGCGGTGTCGATAGTGAGCAGAAGACTGAACTGGCTCATGTTCGTTGATCCCGTCTGGACTGAGGGGCGTCTTATTCCAATGTTGGAATTTGATCATCCTGCTTCGGAACCTGCGTGGAACGGGTTTCTTCATTGTGGGCGGGTGCCATGTCCGCCATTGGCCGCAATCATAAAACCGCTTCTGCTTCGTCTTTTTCCGTGGGTCGAAGGCTTTTCCTGGAACCAAGAGCTCTCAAACATAGCCGCCCAATGGCTGGGCTTCATGCGGGTATTTCACCCGAATGAGCAGGGAGGTCTCTCACAAGTTGAAATGCGTTCGGTTTTGCGGGCAATGTCTGATGAAACTCGGAATCGATTCATTTTCTGGTTGGGTCTAGTTGGAAAGGAAAACGAGAATGGTTGGGCCGAACACGTCATCCCCTTAATCATTGAGGATTGGCCGAGAGAGCGTCGATATAGGACTGCTGCATCGATGAGGTCGTGGATTGGCTTGCTTGTGAACACCGGCGATAGTTTTCCAATCGTCTACGAGGCGATGAAGAAGTTTGTGGTACCGGTGGAGACAAATGACTATCCGTTCCACCGATTCACCCGAGAGATCCGTGATGAAATGCCGATTACCGTTCTATTCCCTGAAACGACGCTGGATTTGATGAACAGAGCTACACCTCAGGTTCTCACCCGTCCGTCATATGAGCTACCGAAGGTGCTAGCACTGATTGCGGAAACCGAACCTAACCTGACATCAGATCCACGTTATTTGCGCCTGATAGATCTTGTTGAGCGCAGCTAGATTTCGGCTTTTATTACCGACGCCCAGGAAACTCAGTGGCTGCTTTTGGCCGGTATCTGTCGTCCGCGAATGACCGCTATGGGTCGAAAGCGGCCACTCCTGCCAGCCGGATCGACTCAAAGCGCTGCTACGCGCAGGGCTAATCACCGCCGTTCCGTGTACCCCAACAAACTACTCAACCCGGGCGCCTAGGGCGACCGGGGCCTGGATAATCCGCTCTAACCAACTCCACTCCATATATCGATCACCACGCCCCCTCAGATGGGTGTAACGCCGCAGCGAGTTCCAGTCCCGATGACCGGAAACACTCGACACCCTCGGGATATCCCAATCCATTTCGAACAACCGGCTCACACCTTCATGGCGCAGATCGTGAAAATGCAGGTCCTCCACGCCAACCATCTTGCACGCTCTGGACCAGGCCGTGCCGATTGAGTCGGTGTTGTAAGGGAAGATCTCAGCGCACTGACGCGGCATGCTTTGCACAATCGCCCACGCCTCATCCGGCAGATGGCACCACACATCGTTACCGATCTTCTGCCCGGGGTTCTTCATGTCCCGCACTTTCACCGCCTGGCGGTGCTCATCCAGATCCTCCCACATGATGCGAGCGATCTCGTCCATACGGCGCGTGGAAAAGATGGCAAACGCAACCACCTTCGGCATGTGAATGACTGTCGGACGCCGTGCAAGCATCTCGAAGAAATGCTCAAGCACCTTGTCGAGTTCTTCAAGCGTTGGCCGGCGATCCCGCTCCCGGCTCTTCATGTTGTAGCCGAGGCGTTTCAGGACAAGGCGTGCGTCGGGCATAGCTTGGGGGTTGATCTCGTACTCCCACGCCGCCCTGGCAAGCGACAACACTGAACCCAGGTGAGCCAGATCATTGCCGGCTGTCTGCGGTTTGATGCCACCGCCTGCGGGGCTCATACGCCATAGGGCATAGTCCACCAGCACCTGCTGGCTGATGTCGGAGTCGACCATCTCACCCAGGTAGCTGTTCTTGATGGCGTTTAAAGTACGTCGCTTGGTCTCGCCCAGAGGCCGAGCTTTCTCTGCCTCTACAAGGTAACGGTCAATCATCTGTTTGACCGTGTGCCCTACCCGGTTGGCGCGCTCGATAGCACCAGGCTCAGACAACTCAGTTTCCCGTCGCTTCGCCCAGGCCACTGCAGCCTGTTTGCGGGCGAACGTTTGGCTCTCTTGGTAGACTGTCACCTTGTCGCGATTAATGCGGATCTGGACGAGGTAGCTAGTGCTGCCATCGGCCTTTTTACGCGTTCTGATCGTTGCCATCTGAGATTGGTACACGTCGTCTGTCGATTGGTACATTGTACCAAGCGCTTGGTAAAAACGCCCCAAAACCCCGAAAATTGGTACAAAACACGTTGAACGAAATGACCGCAAAATCAGGCTACAACCCAGAAAACACGCGCCCTGAGCCGTCACGCCGCTTCAGCGTTGCACCGATGATGGACTGGACCGACAGGCACTGCAGGTTCTTCCTGCGCCTACTCTCCAGGCAAACCCTGCTCTACACCGAAATGGTCACCACCGGTGCCCTGCTGCACAACGACGCCCACCGTTTCCTGCGCCACGATGCCTCTGAGCACCCGCTGGCCCTGCAACTGGGTGGCAGTGTGCCGGCCGACCTGGCCGCGTGTGCGCGCCTGGCTGAAGAAGCGGGCTACGATGAGGTCAACCTCAACGTTGGCTGCCCGAGCGACCGGGTGCAGAACAACATGATCGGCGCGTGCCTGATGGCTCACCCGGCACTGGTGGCCGACTGCGTGAAGGCCATGCGTGACGCCGTATCGACGCCTGTGACGGTAAAGCACCGCATTGGTATCAACGGCCGTGACAGCTACGCCGAATTGAGCGATTTCGTCGGCCAGGTGCGTGAGGCCGGCTGCCGGAGTTTTACCGTGCATGCCCGCATCGCGATTCTGGAAGGGCTGTCGCCGAAAGAGAACCGCGAGATCCCGCCGCTGCGCTATGACATCGCAGCGCAGTTGAAGAGGGACTTCCCGGACCTGGAGATCGTGCTCAATGGCGGGATCAAGACCCTGGACGAGTGCCAGGCGCACCTTGAAACCTTCGATGGCGTGATGCTGGGGCGCGAGGCGTATCACAACCCTTATCTGCTGGCCGAGGTGGACCAGCAACTGTTTGGCAGCGATGCGCCGGTGGTCAGCCGTAGCGAGGCATTGGCGCAGCTGCGGCCTTACATCGTGGCGCATATGGAAAGTGGCGGTGCGATGCACCACGTTACCCGGCATATTCTGGGGCTGGCCCAAGGATTCAAAGGGGCGCGGCGCTTCCGCCAGTTGCTGTCGGCAGACATTCACAAGGCGGCTGAACCCTTGGCGGTGTTTGACCAGGCCGTGGAGTTGTTGCAGGGGCGGTGACCTCAGAAGGAGGGAACCTCGGGCTTGCTTGCGACTCGAATCTTCACCTTTCGCACAGCCCCGTGCGGACCAGCGGGTCCGCAGGGTTTCGGCGGCCCTTGAGCGACTGCCGGGGCTCGGGTAATGTCGAGTAAATGCACAGGACAGAGCACGCCCATGACCTCCAAGCTGGAACAACTCAAGCAGTTCACCACCGTGGTCGCCGACACCGGGGACCTGGACGCCATCACCCGCCTGAAGCCGGTCGATGCCACCACCAATCCGTCGCTGCTGTTAAAGGCTGCTGCCATCCCGGGTTACGCCGATCTGCTGAAACAGGTGAAGGCCGACGCCAAGGGTGATGTCGACCTGGCCTGCGACAAGTTTGCGGTGGCCGTGGGCTCGGGCATTCTCAAGGTCATCCCGGGGCGTATCTCCACCGAGGTGGATGCACGCCTGTCGTTCGATGAGCCAGCCCTGCTGAACAAGGCTCGTCAGCTGATCGCCCTGTACGAGGCGGCCGGAGTGCCAAAAGAGCGTGTGCTGATCAAGCTGGCCTCCACCTGGGAAGGCATCCGCGCCGCCGAAAAGCTGGAGAAGGAAGGCATCCAGACCAACCTGACCCTGCTGTTCTCCTTCGCCCAGGCCCAGGCTTGCGCCGATGCCGGGGTGTTTTTGATTTCGCCGTTCGTGGGCCGTATCTACGACTGGTACAAGAAGAGCACCGGCCAGGAATACGTGGGCGCCGAGGACCCGGGCGTGCAGTCGGTCACGCGCATCTACAACTACTACAAGGCCAATGGTTACAACACCGTGGTCATGGGCGCCAGCTTCCGCAATATCGGCCAGATCGAACAACTGGCCGGCTGCGACCGCCTGACCATCAGCCCCGAGCTGCTGCAGCAGCTCAGCGATGACCAGGGTGAGTTGCCGCAGGTGCTGAAACCAGGCAACGCCGGTGAAGCCAAGCAGCACCTGAACGAAAGCCAGTTCCGCTGGGCGATGAACGAAGACGCCATGGGCACCGAGAAACTGGCCGAAGGTATCCGCCAGTTTGCGCGGGACCAGGAAAAGCTGGAGAAGTTGATGGCTGAAAAGGCCTGATACAGTTCGGGTTTGCCCGACGGGCGGGAAGTGTTCAGTATTTTCCGCCCGTTTTGTTTTGCCACGCCTTAGCTGTGTATTGAATTCTCGGGCCTGCTCGCGGACAAGCCCGCTCCTACACCGATCGATGTAAGGGCGGGCTTGCCCACGAACAGGCCGCCATAGCCACCCGAGCTGTCGATGACCTCCCCTAACCCGTTGCCCCTCGTACTCGCTGGCCCGGTACTGCGCCGCCTGGAACCCCAGCGTCTGGCCATCTGGCTGGTCACTACCCAACCGCTGCAGCCCGAATTCGTCTGCCTGGCAAGCGCGGCCCAAGTCGATTGCCAGGTGGTGCCGATAGGCCGGCACGCCCACGTTCACCTGCTGGACATCCGATTCGCCAGCCCCCTGCCCTGCAACCAGCTGCTCGACTACGACCTGCTGATCAACGGCCAGGGTATCGCCGACTGGGCCCCACACCTGCTCTACCCCGGCAACCCACGCCCGAGCCTGGTGCTGCGTGAGCGCCTCGACCATTTGCTGCACGGCTCCTGCCGCAAGCCGCACCACCCTGCTGCCGACGGCCTGCTGTGCGCCGACCGCCTGCTACAGGCCTCTACAAGACCAGAAGATCGCCCCGCCGTCCTGCTGATGACCGGCGACCAGGTATATGCCGACGACGTCGCCGGCCCGATGCTGCGTGCCATCCATGGCCTGATCGCGCGCCTGGGCCTGTTCGACGAGCAACTGGAGGGTGCGGTGGTAGCCGACAGTCAGGCGCTGTACCAGCACCCGGCCAGCTACTACCACCGCGCCGACCTGCTGCCGGCGCTGGAGCGCAACGACACCCTGCGCGAGCGTTTTTTCGGCGGCAAGCGCAAGCCGATCTTCTCGTCCAGCAACGCCGACAACCACTTGGTGACCTTGGCCGAAGTCATGGCCATGTACCTGTTGGTGTGGTCGCCGGTGCCTTGGCAGCTGGTGGACCTGGGCATCCCCAGCGGGCTCAGCGACGAGCATCAAGCCCGATACCGGCATGAGCTGCCGCTGATTCAGGGGTTTGCCGACAATCTCGGTCAGGTGGCGCGGGTGATGGCCCACCTGCCCTGCCTGATGATCTTCGACGACCACGACATCACCGACGACTGGAACCTCTCGGCGCAGTGGGAGGAAACGGCCTACGGCCACCCATTCTCGCGAAGGATCATCGGCAACGCCTTGCTCGGCTACCTGCTCTGCCAGGCCTGGGGCAACAGCCCGGACGATTGCAATCCGCTGATCAAGCAGTGCCAGGCGCTGACCCGCCAGAACCAGGATGAGCTGATTGGCGAGCTGCTGCGCTTCCAGGGCTGGCAGTTCAGCCTGCCTACCGAGCCACCGCTGCTGGTCCTGGACACTCGCACCCGCCGCTGGCGCAGTGAAAGCAGCCTGGCCAAGCCGTCCGGCCTGCTGGACTGGGAAGCGCTGAGTGAATTGCAGCAAGCACTGCTCGATCATCCCTCGGCGGTCATCGTCTCACCAGCGCCGATTTTCGGGGTGAAGCTGATTGAAACGGTGCAGAAGGTGTTCAGCTGGCTGGGCTACCCGCTGCTGGTGGATGCCGAGAACTGGATGGCCCACCGCGGTTCAGCACAGGTCATCCTCAATATTTTCCGCCACTCGCGCACACCGGGGCACTACGTGGTGCTGTCGGGGGATGTGCATTACTCGTTCGTGTATGAGGTGCTGATTCGCCACCGCCAGCGCAGCCCGCACTTGTGGCAGGTGACCAGCAGCGGAATCAAGAACGAGTTTCCCCGGCGCTTGCTGGATGTGCTCGACCGGCTCAACCGCTGGCTGTACGCGCCGCGTTCACCCCTGAACTGGTTTACCAAGCGGCGGGAGATGGAAGTGGTGCCGCGCACGCCGAACCATAGCAAGGCCGGGGAACGGTTGTGGAATGGTGCCGGGCTGGGACAGGTATTTTTTGATGAACAGGGGCGGCCGGCGCGGGTGTATCAGCTGGATGCGGGCGGGGGTGAGGCTACAGAGTTTAAAAACCGGGCGTAGTGAGATTCAGGATTTTTACAAACTGCGCTGGCCTCTTCGCGGGTAAACCCGCTCCTACACCTGATTGGGGTGGACACACATTGGTGTTTGGGCGCAGGCCGTCGTAGGAGCGGGTTTACCCGCGAAGAGGCCGGCACAGGCCAGAGATCAGCCCCGCTCCAGCGCATTGACCAGGTCATGGAAGGCTTCGCGGTTGGAGTCATTCAGGCCCATGAGGATCTTGTGCGCCTCCAGCACCTTGGAGCGCACCACCTCTTCACTCTGGTCCTGCGACGGCAGGTCGGTCAGGCATTCGGGGCAGGGAATCGGCCGATCGACGATGTTGAACACCTGATCGAAGCCCATCGACTGCAACAACCGTGAAATGTCTGGATTGGTAGTCACCACGGTCGGCAGCAGGCCTACCTTCTGCCGCGACAGGATCGACAGCTTCGCCAGCAGGCCCAGTGTGGTGCTGTCGATACTCTCGGTTTCAGTCAGGTCGATGACAATCGCCGAGAAGTTCAGCGCAGTGAAAATCTTCTCGATCGTCGCATCCAGCGCCGAACACAGGGTCAGGCGCACTTCACCAACGAATTTCAGTACGAAGGTACCGCTCTGCTCGGCGAACTGAATTCTACCGGTACTCATTGAAGGTTCCTGCTCAACACCAATAGGGCGATATCATCCGGCATCTCCCCAAGCGTAGCCAATCCAAATCGTTGACGCAGCCCATCCAGACTGCCACCTGCTGCCTTGACGATCTCCGGCAAGGCGGCTTCTTTATCTTTGAGCGTATCACCCGGCAAAAGGTCCAGAATGCCATCGGACATCAGGCTGAGGCTGAACTGCGGGGGCAGTTCCACCACCAGGTCCTGGTAGCTGGCCTCATCGAACAGCCCCACCGGCAGGCCGCGGCCTTCCAGGTAGCGGGTGTGCTCGGGGGTGTACAGCACCGGCAGCGGCAGATGGCCGCCAACGGCGTAGGTCAGCAGGCCGGTGTCTTCGTCGATCACCCCACCCACCATGGTCACATGCTTGCCCAGCTTGCAGTTGATCAACCCACGGTTGATATGGCTAAGCACCTGCGAAGGTTTGAACTCGCGCATCTTGCCGCCACGCTTGAATTCGAACAACAGCCGCGTGGTCATGAACTTCAGCAGGACGGTGACGAACGCTGATGATGCACCATGCCCGGAAACATCGGCGAGGTAGAAGGCAATACGCCGTTCGTCCACGCGGAAGTAATCGGCAAAGTCACCCGACAGATACAGCGACGGGATGATCTGGTGCTCGAAAGCAAACTCGCCGGCTACCCAGGGGCTTTCGGGCAACATGTTCATCTGCACCTGGCGACCGGCGGTCTGGTCTTCCTGCAGCAGGTGCAGGCTGGCCTCCAGTTCGCGGTTGGCGGCTTCGAGCTTGTCGCGGTAGCGCTGGTTTTCCAGCACAAGGCGCGAGCGGTCGAGGGCGCGGCGCACCGAATGCTCGAGTACGGCCAGGTCTTCCAGCGGCTTGATGAGGTAGTCGGCGGCGCCCAGGCGCAACGCTTCCACCGCATCACTCATGACGCCGGCACCGGACACCACGATCACCGGCAACTGCGGCGCACGCTCGCTGACCTGACGGATCAGTTCGAGGCCGCCCATCTGCGGCATGCGCAGATCGCAGATCACGAGGTCGGGCTGGTGTTCTTCGAAGACCTGAAGCCCCTGCTGGCCATTACCGGCCTGGAGGACGCTGAAACCACTGTCTTCAAGGTAGGCGGCGAGGCTGGCACGGACCACGTCGTCGTCATCGATGATCAGCAGCGTTGCACTGGTTTTCTGCATGTGGGCGAACGGCGCCGATTTAGGTTGGTGCAGCGGTGTCGGCAAGGCAGACGGCCAGCTACGGGGATTCTTAATGGTCACACTCTACTTGAGTTGTAGGACAAGAACACCTGCCCGGCAACTGTCAGAGGTACCTTGTAAGGCGCAGACGGTACTCCCATCCGGCAGGGGTTTCAAGCATGCAGGGGTCGACCTCGCTGCTCTTTACAGGGCAAATCACCGGGAGTTATAAGAAAGTCGACCAGCGCAACCCGACGGGAAGGATGCAGCATGCCCCACACGCCCTCCAGCCACAGCGAGAAACGCGACTTCATTCGTATGCGCATCGACACCGAGATCAGCCTTTTGCACGAAGGCCAGGTGATTACGGCGGTGTGCCTGGACCTGTCCAGCGGCGGCATGCAGGTGCAGGCGCCGCAGCGCTTTCTGGTGGGTGATCGCATTGAGGTACGGATCGACTCCGACCATCCGGCACTGAAGGGGTTGCATGCCAGTACCGAAGTGGTATGGATCGCCGACCAGCCGGGCGGGCAGCAGAGATTCGGGCTGAGGATTCTGGCCATGCATTGAACAAGGGACCGCGTTGCGGCCCCGGGTTCACAAGTCAGAAGTCGTCTTCGACCTCGCCATCCTTCACCTTGAACTCGCGGTTCTGCAGGTAGGCGTTACGAATGAAGATGTACTTGTCACCCTGAATCAGCTTTTCGGCCGAGAGCAGGCTGGCGCGGGTGTCGATCACGTCCAGCGCAAAAATCGAGTTGCGCGTAGGCACGTGGTCGATATAGCGATAGGGTTTGGTGTAGGTGTCCGGGTACTTGGCCACGCCGTCACGCACAGTGCTTGGGCCCAGCAGCGGGATGACAACATACGGCCCGCTCGGCACCCCCCAGTAGCCCAGGGTCTGGCCAAAGTCCTCGTCGTTGCGCTGCAGGCCCATCTTGGTACCCACATCGAAGAAGCCACCCAGGCCGAAGGTGGTGTTGACGATCAACCGCGCCGTATCCACGCCCGCCGCATGCGGCTTGAGTTGCAACACGTTGTTGGCCAGGTTGGTCACGTCACCCAGGTTGCGAAAGATGTTGTGGATGCCATCTTCGAGGAACTGGGGAGTGACCGCCTGGTAGCCCTTGGCCAATGGTTTGAGGGCATAGGTGTCGAGGGTATCGTTGAAGCGGAAGATCGGGCGGTTGACCGCTTCCCAGGGATCTTCCTCGGTGGCGGCCTGGGTGGCAGCCACGGGCGCCAGCAGCATGCTGGCGCAGACACAGGCCTGGGTGACTCGTTCGATCACACTGGCACCGATCCTACGCATAGATGTTTCTCCATCGAATTTCTCGGCCGCAAGCGCAACAGGTCGCGCTGCTATCAAGGCGGCAGTATAGAGACTTGCGGGCTGATAAACAGCCTTACACATTTTTGCTCAATATTTTGTGAACAACTGTTGCACAGCGGGCGGTGTCACAGGACGGTAACAATCAACGCATAGCCTGCGAACTATTTGGGGGAAGTTGCCATGGACACTGCGCCTGCCTTCACTGCTGTACTGTTCGGCTTGCGCGGCTGCCTGGTGCAGGCCGCCAATGGCGCTCCCTCCCCCGCCCCCGGCGCCCTGGCCACGCTTGCCAGCCTGCGTCAGCGCCAAGTGCCGTGCATCTGGCTGGATGACCTCAATACCACGCAAAGCGAGCACCTGGCCCATGTGCTGCCCGACTGGCTGCCAGGGCATGCGGTCAACGGCGTGCCCTGGCCAGCGCCAAACGCCTGCTGGCAGGCACTGATGGCGCTGGACAGCGAGCGCCTGGATGGCTGCGTATTGGTCAGCGGCGACCCGCGCCTGCTGCAGTCTGGCCTTAACGCCGGCTTGTGGACGATAGGCCTGGCCGCCTGCAGCCCGTTATGCGACCGCACTTCTGCACAATGGCAAGCCCTGGGCCCGCAAGAGCAGGATCTGGCACGCAGCAAGGCGACGCTGGCGCTGTTCAGCCTGGGCGTGCACTCGGTGATCGACCATCTGGAAGCGCTGGACACCTGCCTGCAGGACATCGCCCAGCGCCGACGCAAGGGTGAAAAACCCTGATACAGCAGCCTTGACGCGGATCATGCAAATCGGCAGCAGGTAGATTACCCTGAAGACAGGCCAGAACCTTTGCCACGTCGCCGAGGTCCATGGCTTGCCAAGCCATTGATGGAGAATAACCAATGCCTGCCCGCGAATTGCAAGAGCGCCTGAACAGCTTGCGCGAGCAACTGGACCGCAACGTACCGCTTTCGGAAGAAGAGCTGGCTGCCCTGCACGAAGAGGCGCGCCAGATCGAGGCGCAACTGAAACTTGAAGAAGCCACGCCAGACAACAACCTGGTGGACGGCGTGAACCTGGCGATCGAACGCTTCGAGGCCGACCACCCCGACCTCACAGCCACCCTGCGCAGCATTGCCAACTCGCTGCACAGCATGGGGATCTGAAATAACGGGGGCCGCAAAGCGGCCCCTGTATTACTGCCGAACCAGGCGCTTGTTATCCGGGCTGATCGCCCCGGTGCTGCGGTACGGGTTGATATCCAGCCCACCGCGGCGCACATAGCGCGCATAGACCGTCAGGTGCTCCGGCTGCAGCAGATTCTTCAAGTCCAGGTAAATCCGTTCCACACACTGCTCATGGAAGTCGGCATGTTGGCGGAAGCTGATCAGATAGGCCAGCAGGCTGGCGTGGTCCAGTGCCCGCCCCTTGTACTCGACCACCACGCTGCCCCAATCCGGCTGGCCGGTGACCGGGCAGTTGGACTTCAGCAGATGGCTGTGCAGGGTTTCTTCCACCATCCGCTCCGGGTTGCAGCGCAACAGCTCTGGCTGTGGCTGCTCGTAGTTGCTGATGGCCACGTCCAGTGCATCGATGCACTGCCCCGGCAAAGCCACCACACCCTGGGCTTCAACCTCGGCCAACGTGCGAACCTTCACCCCCACCGGCTTGCCGGCAGCGGCGGACAGGTCTTTTTGCAGGCATGCCTGCAACTCGCCCAGCGAGGCGAACACCGTCTGGTTCAGCGAGTTGAGGTACAGCTTGAATGACTTGGACTCGATGATGTTTGGCGAGTCAGCCGGGATGGCGAACTCGCCGATCGCCACCACCGGCTTGCCCGAAGGCAGCAGCCAGCTCAGCTCGAAGCAGTTCCAGTAATCCACCCCCTGCCAGGGCAAGGTCTGTGCAGTAACGCCCAGCTCGGCCCACTTGGCAGTACGCGGGATCGGGAACAGCTGCTCCGGGGAGTAGGTGGCGATGTATTCGCTGGACTTGCCCAGCGGGGAATGTTCGGCAGCGGGATGCATGGAAACTGACCTAGAGGTTCGGATTTACCTCTAGTCTAACGGTTTTGCACCCCGCCTTGCAGGGCCAGTCACTCAATGGTCAATGCCCCGACCATACCCGCCTGGTAATGCCCCGGCACGTTGCAGGCAAACTCGATGGGCGCCGATTGGCGGAAGGTCCAGGTCAGCTCGGCGCGCTGGCCGGGCATGACCAGCACGGTATTGCCAGCCCCGTGACCATGGCCGTCACCGTGGCCCATCATTTGGCCGTGGTTCATCATCTTGCCGTGATCCATGCCTTCGTGGTTCATGGCCTGGGTGAACATCTTGCCTTGCATGGCGACCATTTCCTTCTGGTGTTCGGCATGCATGGCCTTGTCGCCCAGGTTGAATTCGTGCGGCAGTTTGCCCTCGTTGACCAGCACGAAGCGCACCGTCTCGCCGGCTTTTACCTGCAGGCTTTTGGGCTCGAAGGCAATGTCCTTGAGCACCACGTTGACCGTACGGGTGGCCTTGGCCGCCGGGGCAGGCTCGCCAAAGGCGAAGGTCTGCGCCTGGCCAGCAACAGCCGGCAGGCTACCCAGGGCAAGGGTGGCGGCAATGAGCAGGTGTTTCATGATGACTCCGGGTTACACAATCGGGATGAAGCCACGTTAGCCGGGGGCGACTGGCAGCTACCTGACAGGCACATTACAACTTTGTCAGCTTGGGCGAGCGGGCACATCGTCACGTATCATTTCAGCCATCACATTGCTCCTGTGCTAGCAGGGTAAAACAACGCCCATTGGCTACGCTAACTTTCAGATTATGGACAGTGCATGAAACTGCTGATCGTCGAAGACCAGGCCCGCACCGGCCAGTACCTGAGCCAAGGCCTGAGCGAGGCCGGCTTTGCCACCGAGTTGGCTACCGATGGCGAGACCGGCCAGTTCCTCGCCCTGACTGGCGACCACGACCTGCTGATCCTCGACGTGATGCTGCCCGGCCGCGACGGCTGGCAGATCCTTCAGGCCGTGCGCCAGGCTGGCCTGGATACCCCAGTGCTGTTCCTGACCGCCCGCGACGCCGTCGAGGATCGTGTGCATGGTCTGGAACTGGGCGCCGACGATTATCTGGTCAAGCCGTTCGCCTTTTCCGAACTGCTGGCCCGGGTACGCAGCCTGCTGCGCCGAGGCACCAGCCCGAGCCAGGACACCACCCTGTGCCTGGCCGACCTGCGTCTGGACCTGATCCGCCGCCGTGCCGAGCGTGCCGGGCTGCGCATCGACCTGACCGCCAAGGAGTTTTCACTCCTTGAACTGCTGCTGCGCCGCCAGGGCGAGGTGCTGCCAAAATCGCTGATCGCCTCGCAGGTATGGGACATGAACTTCGACAGCGACACCAACGTGATCGAAGTGGCCATCCGCCGCCTGCGCCTGAAGATCGACGACCCACACCCCAACAAGCTGATCCACACCGTACGCGGCATGGGTTACGTACTTGAAGAGCGCACCGAGTGATGCGCCGGATTTCCCTCGGCAGCCGCCTGGCCCTGCTGTTCGCCGCCTGCACCGCCACCGTCTCGCTGGGCGCCGGCCTGTTATTCAGCCGGGCCAGCGAGCAGCACTTCATCGAGCTCGACCAACAACTGCTGGACTCGCGCCTGTCATTGTTCCGTACGCAACTGGCTGGCGTCAGCACGGCTGATGAACTCCAGGCCCGCCTGCCTGCCCTGCACGATGAACTGAGTCACCAGGCAGACCTGGCCCTGCGTATCAGCGCCAGCAATGGCGTTACCTGGTTCGAAAGCCGCAGCGGGCTGCCGCTTGCAGCGCAGGCCACCGGGCTGGCCACCCTGCATGCGCCAGGCATCGACTACCGCAGCCTGTCCGTACCCCTGATGCAGAGCGCCATGCAGTCGCCGCGACTGACCCTGTACCTCGACATCACCCACCACCAGCACTTCCTCCAAGGCATGCAACGGCTGATATGGCTGACGGTCGGCCTGTCGGCGCTAACCACCGCACTACTGGGTGCCTGGGCCGCCCGCAGCGGCCTGCGACCATTGCGGCAGATGGGCCAGGTGGCCGCCAGCGTGTCAGCGCGCTCCCTCACCACCCGTCTGCCGGTGGCGCAGATGCCCGAAGAACTGGCCGAACTGGCCAGCAGCATGAACGCGATGCTGCAGCGCCTGGACGATGCCTTCCAGCGCCTGTCAGCGTTTTCCGCCGATATCGCCCACGAGTTACGTACGCCGCTGTCCAACCTGCTGACCCACACCCAGGTCACCCTCACCCGCCCACGCAGCCTCGAAGAATACCGCGAGGCGCTGCATGGCAACCTGGAAGAACTGCAATGGATGGCGCAGATGATCAACGACATGCTGTTTCTGGCCAAGGCCGACCACGGCCTGCTGGTACCGGGCCACGCGCCTTTGGCGCTGCATGACGAGGTGGATGCGCTGCTGGAGTACTATGCGCCGCTGGCCGAAGACAGCGACGTGCAAATGCTGCGCGAGGGTGAAGCCGTGCTGCTCGGTGACCAGCATATGCTGCGCCGGGCGCTGTCCAACCTGCTGGACAACGCCATGCGCTTCACGCCGGCAGGAGGACAGATAAAGGTAACCTTGGGGCCGGGACCGACGATTAACGTGGCCAATACCGGGCTGGCTATCGACCCGGCGGCGCTACCGCGGCTGTTTGACCGGTTCTACCGGGTGGACCCGGCTCGGCGGGAAGGCAGCAGCGAGCATGCAGGGCTGGGCTTGGCGATTACCCGGTCGATCGTGCAGGCCCATGGCGGGTGCATACGGGCGGAGTGCGAGGGTGGGTGGACCCGATTCGTGATCGACTTCACTCAAGATCGGTAACCCTGGGGCGCTTTACGCCCCCAGGATCTCAGGCAAGCATCAAACCGCCAGGCCAATCGCCGGCTGCACCTGCGACGCCCGGTAGGCCGGGTAAATGGTCGCCAGGAAACTCATCACCAGGCCGGCGGTGCAGATGATCGCCACATCCCCCCACTGTAACTGCGACGGCAAGCTGCTGACGAAATACACATCCGACGTGAAGATGTGCTGCCCGCTCACCCGCTCCAGCCAACCGACAATCTGACTGACATTGAACGCCGCAATCACGCCCAGTACGCCACCAATCAGCGTGCCGACAATGCCGATCAGGCTGCCCTGGACCATGAACGTACCCATGATCTGCGCCGGCGTGGCACCCAAGGTACGCAGGATGGCAATGTCCGGCCCCTTGTCGTTCACCACCATCACCAGGGTGGCGATGATATTGAACGCCGCCACCGCGATGATCATCATCAGCAGCAGACCGATCATGGTCTTTTCCATCTTCATGGCGCTGAACAGGCTGCCCTGGGTATGCGACCAGTCATCGGCGCGGTAGGCGTCACCAAGCCCGGCAGCAATCGCCTTGGACACCTGCGGAGCGGCATACAGGTCGTGCAGCTTCAGCCGCACACCTTGCACCTGGCCTGGCGCCCAGCGTTGCATCTCGGCGGCATCCGCAACATGGATATAGGCCTGCGACCCATCCAGCTCGGCGCCGACCTTGAAGATGCCAACCACGGTGAGGCGCTGCATGCGCGGGGTGATGCCACCCGGTTCCTTGCTGATTTCCGGCACGATCAAGGTCAGCTTGTCGCCGGTATTCAGACGGAAGCGGCGTGCGGTCAGCTCGCCGATGACCACGCCGAATTCACCTGGCTGCAAGCCCTGCAGGCGGCCTTGGACGATGTGCTGGCCAACGATGGAAACCTTGCCCTCCTCGGCCGGGTCGATACCCCCCACCTGGATCGGCTGCATGGCGCCCTTGTACGACAGCATGCCTTCCATCTCGGTAATCGGCGCCACTGCCATCACCGCCGGGTTCTTCATGGCTGCATCGGCCACCTTGTGCCAATCGTCCAGCGGCTGCAGGCCAAGGATGGCGGCATGCGGCACCAGGCCGAGAATGCGCGAGCTCATTTCGCGCTGGAAGCCGTTCATCACCGACAGCACCACGATCATCGCCAGCACGCCCAGCGACAGGCCGATCATCGAAGTCATCGAGATGAACGAAATGAAGTGGTTGCGACGCTTGGCTCGGGTGTAGCGCGCGCCGATAAAGATGGGCAAGGGTCTGAACATGTACGAAATCACCCAATGAAAACAGGAAAACGGGGCAGCACCTGCCACCCCGGCAGTCGATCAGATGGCCACCAGGTGGCCATCGTCGAGCTTCAGCACACGGTCCATCTGCCGCGCCAGGTTGAGGTCGTGGGTGACCACCAGGAATGCCGTGCGCGAGGCACCGGACAGCTCCTGCATCAGCTCCTGGATGCCCTGGGCGGTATGGTGGTCGAGGTTGCCGGTCGGCTCGTCGAGCATCACCAGGCCGGGGCGGTTGACCAGCGCCCGGGCAATCGCCACGCGCTGGCGCTCGCCGCCGGACAGCTCGGCCGGCTTGTGGCTCAAGCGGTGACCCAGGCCTACCCGCTTGAGCAGCGCCTCGGCACGCTCCCGGGCCTCGGGGATGGGCGTTCGGCCGATCAGCAACGGCATGCACACGTTCTCGATGGCGGTGAATTCCGGCAGCAGGTGGTGAAACTGGTAGACAAAGCCCAACTCACGGTTGCGCAGCAGGCCACGGGCACGCTCGCCCAGTGCCGACAGCTCTTCGCCAGCCAGCCATACGCTGCCTTGGGTCGGCCGGTCGAGGCCGCCCAGCAGGTTGAGCAAGGTACTCTTGCCAGAGCCGGAACTGCCGACGATGGCCACCCGCTCACCGGCCTGCAGCTCCAGGTTGAGCCCGGACAGTACCTGCACCGACTCCGGGCCCTCGTCGTAGGACTTGCCCAGGTTGCGGCAACTCAGAACGGCTTTATCACTCATGCGCGACTCACTCATAACGTAGCGCCTCTGCAGGCTGGGTGCGGGCCGCACGCCAGGCCGGATACAGGGTGGCGAAGAAACTCAGGACCAGTGCCGCACCGCAGACCATGTACACGTCCTGGGCCAGGATCTGCGACGGCAGGTAATCGATGAAGTACACGTCGGCGTTGAGGAACTTGTGCCCGATCAGTTTCTCGATGCCAGCGATCGCCGCGCTCACGTTTAGCGCCGCGAAGATCCCGACCACGGCGCCGATCAGGGTACCGATCACCCCAATCACCGTGCCCTGGACCATGAAGATGAGCATGATCTGCCCGGGCGTGGCGCCCAGGGTGCGCAGGATGGCGATGTCGCCGCGCTTGTCGTTGACCACCATCACCAGGGTGGAAATGATGTTGAACGCTGCGACCGCCACGATCAGCAGCAACAGCAGGCCGATCATGGCCTTTTCCATACGGATCGCCTGGTACAGGTTGCCGTGGGTACGGGTCCAGTCACGGCTATAGAATTCCTGGTCGCCCAGCTGCTGGGCGATGCTCCAGGCTACGCGCGGCGCCTGGAACAGGTCGTCGAACTTCAGGCGCAGGCCCTGGACCTGGTCGGGCCTCCAGCGGTGCAGGCGGGACAGGTCGCTGATATTGGTCAGGCCCAGGTAGCCATCGATCTCGCCCGCGCCAACGTGGAAGGTGCCGACCACGGTGAAGCGCTTCATGCGCGGGAACATGCCGGCGGGGGTCACGCTGACCTCGGGGGCGACGAAGGTGAGCTTGTCGCCGATGGCAACGCCCAGCTTGGCCGCCGCCTTGTCGCCGATCATGATGCCCCACTCGCCCGGTGCCAACTGGTCAAGGCGGCCTTGCTGGACGAAGTTGTCGATGATCGACACCTCGCGCTCGCGAGCGGGGTCGATGCCATTGAGCAGCACCTTCTGCACCTTGCCATCATGGGTCAGCAGGCCCTGCATCTGGGTGAACGGCGCAACCGCTACCACCTGCGGATTCTGCTTTACTTGTTGGGCAAGGGCCTGCCAGTCGGCAATGGGCTGGCCGCTCTCCAGCGTGGCATGGGGAATCATGCCCAACACGCGGGTGCGCATCTCGTGGTCGAAACCGTTCATCACCGACAGCACCACGATCATCACCACCACGCCCAGGGCGAGGCCGATCATCGAGGTCAGGGAAATGAACGAGACGAAGTGATTGCGACGTTTGGCACGGGTATAACGCGTGCCGATGAATGCGAAAAGAGGTCTGAACATGTCGGGGCTTGTTCGGATGAAAGGGAACGTCCTTGTGGCGAGGCGCCTACGACGGCTTTACACTCGGACCACCGCCGCTACCTTGGGTTCGCCATGACGACATTAGACGAAGAAGATCGCCGCGAATACTACCGCATCGAAGATCGGATCGCACTTCAAATAAGCCCCCTTAGCGCGGCCGAAGCCCTCGAGCCAGATGTGTTGCAAGATGATTCGCCGTTATTCAACCTGCTCAGCGAGCTGCACCTGTCCGACTTCGAGTCGCAACACCTGTTGCGCCAGCTGAGCGACAAGGACCGCACCCTCGCCGCCTTCCTGCGAGCACAGAGCAAGCGCCTCGACTTGCTCAGCGCGGTGGTTGCGCAAACCCTGCTTGGCGAAGTCGGCGAGCCACTACCGGTGGTCATTTCCGAAGGCGGCATCGAATCCGTCCAAGCCACACCGATTGCCCCCGGTACCCGGGTGAAAGTGAAAATGGTGCTGATGCCGCGCGCCCATGGCCTGCTGCTGCGCGGCAGAGTCAGCCATTGCGACCCTCGCCCGGAGGGCGGCTTCGAGGTCGGCACCGAGTTCATCGACATGACCGACGCCCAACGACAACTGCTGGCCCGTTACATCCTGCAGCGCCAGCAACAACAACGGCGCCAGCAGCTGGAACTGAACGACCCCGCCTCCTGAGCCAATTTTTCCCTGATTTGAAGGAACGAACGTGACCCTGATCTACGGCCATCGCGGCGCCAAGGGCGAAGCACCCGAGAACACCCTGAAAAGCTTTCAGCAATGCCTGGCACATGGCGTGACCCGCTGCGAGCTGGACCTGCACCTGTCATCCGACAACGAACTGATGGTCATCCACGACCCCACCCTCAAGCGCACCACTGGCCGGCGCGGCAAAGTAGTCGAGCACCCGGCCGCCGAACTGGTCATGATCGATGCCCGCAAAGGCGGCCCGGGCCATGTGCAGCCCTGCCCGATCCCGAAACTGGAAGAGCTGTTCAAAAAATGCCCGTTCGAGCACTGGCAGCTGGAAGTGAAAAGCGCCTCGCGCACCCGTGCGGCTACCACTGTCCTGGCGATCCGTGAACTGGCCCAGCAATATGGCCTGCTGGACAAGGTGACCATCACCTCCAGTTCACGCGAAGTACTGGGCGCCGCCCTGGAACTGGTGCCAGACGTGAAGCGCGGGCTGGTGGCCGAATACGCCTGGCTCGACCCGCTGAAGGTGGCACATAACTATGGCTGCGAGCTGCTGGCATTGAACTGGACACTGTGCACCCCCGAGCGCCTGCTCAAAGCACAGGGCCAGGGTTTGCATGTGTCGGTGTGGACGGTCAACGAGCCGGCACTGATGCGCCGGCTGGCTGACTTTGGTGTGGACAGCCTGATTACAGACTTTCCCGGTTTGGCCAAGACCACCCTCGGGTAGGGTTGAAATCGGTCTCTCCGACCGGCTCAGGCCACCGGTCGGAGCCGCTCAAAAAAGCCGGTTCAGGCCGTCATAGGCAGCTACCCGATAGGCTTCGGCCATGGTCGGGTAGTTGAACGTGGTGTTGACGAAGTACTTCAGGTTGTTGTGCTCACCTGGCTGGTTCATGATCGCCTGGCCAATGTGGACAATTTCCGAAGCCTGGTAGCCGAAGCAATGCACGCCGAGGATTTCCAGGGTTTCGCGGTGGAACAGGATCTTCAGCATACCCTGCGGCTCGCCGGCGATCTGCGCACGCGCCATGCCCTTGAAGAAGGCCTTGCCCACTTCGTACGGTACCTTGGCCTGGGTCAGTTCCTGCTCGTTCTTGCCGATCGAGCTGATCTCCGGAATGGTGTAGATACCGGTCGGCACGTCGTTGACGAAGCGCCAGCTGCCATTGTCGACAATGCTGCCAGCGGCCGACCGGCCCTGGTCATGGGCCGCACTGGCCAGGCTTGGCCAGCCGATCACGTCACCGGCGCCATAGATGTTCGGCACGGCGGTGCGGTAGGCCTCGTCGACCTCGATCTGGCCGCGACTGTTCACCTTGATGCCGATGTTTTCCAGGCCCAGCTTGTCGGTGTTGCCGGTACGACCGTTGCACCACAGCAAGGCGTCGGCCTTGATCTTCTTGCCCGACTTGAGGTGCAGGATCACCCCGTTATCCAAACCTTCGACGCGCTCATACTCTTCGTTGTGACGCACGGTGATGTTGTTGTTGCTGAAGTGGTAGCTCAGTGCCTGGGAAATTTCCGAATCGAGGAAGCTCAGCAGTTGGCCACGGTTGTCGACCAGCTCGACCAATACGCCCAGGCCACTGAAGATCGAAGCGTATTCGCAACCGATCACGCCGGCACCGTACACGATCAGCTTGCGCGGGGTATGGCTGAGGCTGAGGATGGTGTCGCTGTCGTAGACGCGCGGGTGGTGGAAGTCGATGTCGGCCGGGCGGTAGGGGCGCGAACCAGTCGCGATGATGATGTGCTTGGCGTTGAGTTTCTCGACCACCCCGTTCGGGCACACCACTTCCACGGTTTGCTCGTCGGCGAAGCTGCCGGTGCCGAAGAACACGTCGACGCGGTTACGGGCATAGTAGCCAGTGCGCGATGCCACCTGCTTGGCGATGACCTTCTCGGCGCTTTTCAGCACGTCCGGGAACGAGAACCAGCGTGGCTCACCGATGGCACGAAACATCGGGTTGGTGTTGAACTGCATGATCTGCCGCACCGAGTGACGCAGTGCCTTGGACGGAATGGTACCCAGATGGGTGCAGTTGCCACCGACCTGGCGACGGTCATCGACCATCGCTACCTTGCGCCCTGCTTTGGCGGCGTTCATTGCCGCGCCTTCACCGGCCGGGCCGGAACCCAGCACCACTACGTCGTAGTTGTAGACAGCCATGCGTACTCCTTCAGAACTGGCCCGCAAGCCACGGTCGCTCGCGGGGCACGATCATGCCGCCGGGGCGCCATGAGAAAATTCGGGTGCAGTCTAATCAACCCTGAACGCCGCGCACATTAACCCTTGGTCGCGTCGTAGGCCAATTTCGCCCGCACTACATATGCTTCACCCATTCCCTGGCGGCAATCATCCCTGCTTGTGCTTTCACTGGCCTTTCACTGCCCGTTCGAACGCGGGCGTAGCTCGGGAGACGAAGCCACCCTCCGCCCGAGTCACCAAAACCGCCGCCAGGTCATGCGCCACGGCAAAATCCCAGCCTCGCTGCGGCCCCAGGATGAGCAGCAGCGTCGAATAGCCGTCGGCCTGCAGTGCTGAGGCGTCCAGCACCGTAACGGCCGCCAGGTCATGCTCGACCGGTCGCCCGAGGCGGGCATCGAAGGTGTGCGAATAGCGCCGGCCATTCTGCTCGAAATAGTGCCGATAGTCACCCGAGGTTGATACTGAAAGGCTATTGACCGGGATGATCTGGCGGGCGACCTGCCGGTCTTCGCGGGGCAGTTCCAGGGCAATGCGCCAAGGGCCGCCGTCAGGCTTGCGGCCAACCGCCTTCAACTCGCCAGTGACCTCGGCAACAAAACTGCTGACACCCATGGCCTGCAGGCGCGCAGCGATCAAGTCGACAGCATGGCCGGCGACGATGCTGTTGAAGTCGAGCTGCACCGGGGCATCCTTGCACAGGGCTCGACCTTTGACGCGCAGGTGCTGGTAACCCACACGCCGGCGTACCTGGGCCAGTGCCTGTGGTTCGGGCACCTGCTCGTGACGGGCCTGAGGGCCGAAGCCCCACAGGTCGAGCAAAGGCTCCACCGTGAGATCGAAAGCGCCATCGCTCTGTTCGGCAAGGTGCTGGCCGAGGCTGACCAATTCGAGCATATCGGGCGGCAGGGCCAGGCACTGGCCGGCGGGTAACCGGTTGAACTGGCTGACGATGGAATCGCCGCGGTAGGTCGAGTAGTGGTGGTCGATGTCATGCAGGATGGTTTCAACCGCCCTCTGCACCTGGGCTGGCACCGGACCACCAGGCTCGCGGACGTACTGGATGCTGTAGCTGCTGCCCATGGTCGGGCCACCCAGGCGCTCCAGGGTGGGGCCCTGATTGCAGGCGGTGAGTAGCAGCAGAATGAACAGTAGGGCTGTGCGCACAGTAGGGTTTCTCGGTTGCCGGTGCTGGCCTCTTCGCGGGTAAACCCGCTCCTACAGGGGCAGTGATAATCCTGTAGGAGCGGGTTTACCCGCGAAAGGGCCAGCACTGACAACACACATTCAGAATAAAAAAAACGGGAACCCGAAGGTTCCCGTTTTTTCATTGCCTTACAAGCGAATCAGCGTGGAAACGCTGGCGGGTTCACACCGGCCATGTCTTCCATCACACGAACCACCTGGCAGCTATAACCGAATTCGTTGTCGTACCAGACGTACAGAACAACGCGGTTGTCGTTGGCGATGGTCGCCTCTGCGTCAACCACACCGGCGTGGCGCGAGCCCACGAAGTCGGTCGAAACCACTTCCTGCGAAGCCACGTAGTCGATCTGCTTGTGCAGCTCCGAGTGCATGGCGGTCTGGCGCAGGTACTCGTTGATCTCGTCGCGGGTGGTGGCCTTTTCCAGGTTCAGGTTCAGGATGGCCATCGAAACGTTCGGCGTCGGGACACGAATGGCGTTGCCGGTCAGCTTGCCCTTCAGCACTGGCAGTGCCTTGGCAGCAGCGGTGGCGGCGCCGGTTTCGGTGATTACCATGTTCAGCGGCGCGGCACGGCCACGGCGGCTGCCCTTGTGGAAGTTGTCGATCAGGTTCTGGTCGTTGGTGAACGAGTGAACGGTTTCGACGTGGCCGTTGACGATGCCGTACTGATCGTTGATGGCCTTGAGCACCGGCACGATGGCGTTGGTGGTGCAGGAGGCCGCCGAGATGATCTTGTCATCGGCAGTGATGTCACCGTGGTTGATTCCGTGCACGATGTTCTTCAGCGCGCCCTTGCCAGGTGCGGTGAGGATCACGCGGGCAGCACCCGGGCAGGCCAGGTGCTGGCCCAGGCCGTCGGCGTCACGCCAGACACCGGTGTTGTCGACGATAAGCGCATTGTCGATGCCGTACTGGGTGTAGTCGACTTCGCTCGGGTTCTTGGCGTAGATAACCTGGATCAGGTTGCCGTTGGCAGTGATGGTGTTGTTGGCTTCGTCGATGGTGATGGTGCCATCGAACGGACCGTGCACCGAGTCACGGCGCAGCAGGCTGGCACGCTTGACGAGGTCGTTTTCGGCGCCCTTGCGCACGACGATGGCACGCAGACGCAGGCCGTCACCACCACCGGTCTTCTCGATCAGGATGCGCGCCAGCAGGCGGCCGATGCGACCGAAACCGTACAGGACAACGTCGGTGCCTTTGCGCGCCGACGCGTTCTGCTGGCCAACCACGTCGGCCAGCTCTTCACGGACGAACTGCTCGGCAGTGCGGCCATTGCCTTCCTGCTTGAACTTGTTGGCCAGCTTGCCCAGGTCGACCGATGCGGCGCCCAGTTTCAGCTCGCTCATGGCCTTGAGCAGGGGGAATGTCTCGTGGACGGACAGTTCGGTTTCGTCGGTTTGGCGGTGGCGCGCAAAGCGGTGCGCCTTGAGGATCGAGATAACCGAACGGTTGATCAGGCTGCGGCCATAAATCGAGCTCACCACGTTGTTATTGCGGTAGAGCTGACCGATAAGCGGGATCATCGCTTCAGCCAGGGCTTCACGATCAATCCACTCACCAAGACACTGGTCGGGCTTCTGAGTCACGGGAACCTTCCACATGTAGGGACAGAAAAAAGGGGCTACATTATGACGCCCCAACGCGGAACCGGCAATGAGTGCCTGTCGCAGCGACGCAAGCCAGTGCTCATGCCCTTTCGAGCCTGACAGCCGACACTGTCACCGGTACAATCGGTCTCTTTGCCGCAACGCTTGGAGTGCAATCTCCCGTGTCAGTTCTGCGCCTACCGCAAATGTCGGCCACGGCCGGCAAACAAACCTGGGGCAACCTGCCCGGTGCCGCCCTCAGCCTTGCCATCGCCGAAGCCGCCAGCAGCGCTGGCCGCTTCACCCTGCTGCTGACGGCCGACAGCCAGGCCGCCGACCGTCTGGAGCAGGAGCTGCGCTTCTTTGCCCCGGACCTGCCCGTGCTGCCGTTCCCCGATTGGGAAACCCTGCCCTACGACCTGTTCTCGCCGCACCAGGACATCATCTCCCAACGCATCGCCAGCCTGTACCGCCTGCCGGAGCTGAGCCACGGCATCCTCGTGGTGCCGATCACCACCGCCCTGCACCGCCTGGCGCCCACGCGCTTTCTGCTGGGCAGCAGCCTGGTGCTGGATGTGGGCCAGACCATCGACGTGGAGCAGATGCGCACGCGCCTGGAGGCCAGCGGCTATCGTTGTGTCGACACCGTCTACGAGCATGGCGAGTTCGCCGTGCGCGGTGCACTGATCGACCTGTTCCCGATGGGCAGCAAACTGCCCTATCGCATCGACCTGTTCGATAGCGAGATCGAGACGCTGCGCACCTTCGACCCCGAGACCCAGCGCTCGATCGACAAGGTGGATTCGGTGCGCCTGCTGCCAGCACGCGAATTCCCGATGCAGAAGGAAGAAGTGACCCGCTTCAAGGCACGTTTTCGCGAGCGCTTCGACGTCGACTTCCGCCGCAGTGCAATCTTCCAGGACCTGGCCAGCGGCATCATCCCCGCCGGTATCGAGTACTACCTGCCGCTGTTCTTCGAAGAAACCTCGACCCTGTTCGACTACCTGCCGACCGACACCCAGGTGTTCTCGCTACCCGGTGTGGAACAGGCCGCCGAGCACTTCTGGAACGACGTGCGCGGGCGTTATGAAGACCGCCGCGGCGACCTCAGCCGGCCGCTGTTGCCGCCGGCCGAGCTGTTCCTGCCGGTGGAAGATTGCTTCGCCCAGCTCAAGCAGTGGCCCCGGGTGGTGGTCAGCAGCGAAGCGCTCGACCCTGGCGCGGGCCGCGAGCGCTTCCCGGCGCGCGCCCTGCCCAACCTGGCCATCGAGGCCAAGGCCAACCAGCCGCTGGCCGAGCTGGCCAACTTCCTCGACCAGTTCCCCGGCCGCGTACTGTTCACGGCCGAATCAGCAGGCCGTCGTGAAGTGCTGCTGGAGCTGCTCGAACGGCTGAAGCTGCGCCCACAGACCGTCGAAGGCTGGGACGATTTCATTACCGGTGCCGAGCGCCTGGCGATCACCATCGCCCCGCTGGACGACGGCCTGCTGCTGGACGACCCAGGCCTGGCCCTGATTGCCGAAAGCCCACTGTTCGGCCAACGGGTGATGCAGCGCCGGCGCCGTGACAAGCGCGGCGAAACCGCCAACGACGCGGTCATCAAGAACCTCACCGAGCTGCGCGAAGGTGCGCCGGTGGTGCACATCGACCATGGCGTCGGCCGCTATCTGGGCCTGGCCACCCTGGAAATCGACGGCCAGGCCGCCGAATTCCTGACGCTGGAATACGCCGAAAACGCCAAGCTGTATGTGCCGGTGGCCAACCTGCACCTGATCGCCCGCTACACCGGCAGCGACGACGCCCTGGCACCGTTGCACCGGTTGGGTTCGGAGGCCTGGCAGAAGGCCAAGCGCAAGGCCGCCGAACAGGTCCGCGACGTGGCCGCCGAACTGCTCGACATCTATGCTCGCCGCGCCGCACGCAAGGGCTACGCGTTTGCCGACCCGTCCGTCGACTACGCCACCTTCAGCGCCGGCTTCCCGTTCGAGGAAACCCCGGATCAGCAGGCCGCCATCGAGGCCGTGCGCGCCGATATGCTGGCACCCAAGCCAATGGACCGCCTGGTCTGCGGCGACGTGGGCTTCGGCAAGACCGAAGTGGCCATGCGCGCAGCGTTCATCGCCGTGCACAGTGGCCGTCAGGTGGCCGTACTGGTGCCCACCACCCTGCTTGCCCAGCAGCATTACAACAGCTTCCGCGACCGCTTTGCCGACTGGCCCGTGACCGTGGAAGTGATGAGCCGCTTCAAGTCGGCCAAGGAAGTGGCCGCCGCCGCCGCGGACCTTGCCGAAGGCAAGATCGACATCCTTATCGGCACCCACAAGCTGTTGCAGGACGACGTGCGTTTCAAAGACCTGGGCCTGGCCATCATCGATGAAGAGCACCGCTTTGGCGTGCGCCAGAAAGAACAATTGAAGGCGCTGCGCAGTGAGGTCGACATCCTCACCCTGACTGCCACGCCGATTCCGCGCACGCTGAACATGGCGGTGGCGGGCATGCGCGACCTGTCGATCATCGCCACACCGCCAGCACGCCGCCTGTCGGTGCGCACCTTCGTCATGGAGCAGAACAAGAGCACGGTCAAGGAGGCGCTGCTGCGCGAACTGTTGCGCGGTGGCCAGGTGTACTACCTGCACAACGATGTGAAAACCATCGAAAAATGCGCCGCCGACCTTGCCGAACTGGTGCCTGAGGCACGCATCGGCATCGGCCACGGGCAAATGCGCGAACGCGAGCTGGAACAGGTGATGAGCGATTTCTACCACAAGCGCTTCAACGTGCTGGTGGCCTCGACCATTATCGAAACCGGTATCGACGTGCCCAGCGCCAACACCATCGTCATCGAGCGCGCCGACAAGTTCGGCCTGGCCCAGCTGCACCAGCTGCGTGGCCGGGTTGGCCGCAGCCACCACCAGGCTTACGCCTACCTGCTCACACCTACCCGTCAGAAGGTCAGCGCCGACGCCGAAAAGCGCCTGGAGGCAATCGCCAACACGCAAGACCTGGGCGCAGGCTTCGTGCTGGCCACCAACGACCTGGAAATCCGCGGGGCCGGCGAGCTGCTGGGCGAAGGCCAGAGCGGGCAGATCCAGGCGGTGGGCTTCACCCTGTACATGGAAATGCTCGAGCGTGCGGTCAAGGCAATCCGTAAAGGTACCCAGCCGAACCTTGAGCAGCCACTGGGCGGCGGCCCGGAGATCAACCTGCGCCTGCCGGCACTGATCCCCGAAGACTACCTGCCTGACGTGCATGCGCGCCTGATCCTGTACAAACGCATTGCCTCGGCTGCCGACGAGGAAGGCCTCAAGGACCTGCAGGTCGAGATGATCGACCGCTTCGGCTTGCTGCCGGAGCCGACCAAGAACCTGATGCGCCTGACGTCGCTCAAGCTGCACGCGGAAAAGCTCGGCATCAAGAAAGTCGATGCGGGGCCCAACGGTGGCAAGCTCGAGTTCGAAGCCGAAACCCCGGTCGACCCACTGACCCTGATCAAGCTGATCCAGGGCCAGCCCAAACGTTACAAGTTCGAAGGCGCTACCCAGTTCCGCTTCCTGGTACCGATGGAACGCCCCGACGAACGTTTCAATACCCTGGAGGCGCTGTTCGAGCGCCTGACCCCACAGCCTGCCTAAGGAAGACCCATGCGTGCCATCCGTTGCCTGACCCTGCTGCTGGCGCTGTTCGCCCCGGCTGCCTTCGGCGAAGGCCTGTATCAGGTAGAAATGATTCTGGTGCGGCAGAACAGCGTGCCCGCCTTCACCAGCCCGTTCGCCCCCGAAGACTGGAGCGCTGGCGCCCCACGCCTGAGCAAAGACGCCGAGCACCGCCTGGCACTGGAAGATGAAGCCACCCGCCTGGCAGCCACAGCCGACTACACCGTGCTCATGCACAAAGCCTGGCAGCAGCAGGTGGGCAGCGAACCCAGCCGCATCGCCGTGGGCGAAGGCACCGAACAGTTCGGGCACTTCCCTATCGAAGGCAACCTGAGCATCGCTGAAGGCCGCTTCATCACAGTCGAGGCCAACTTCTGGGTCAACCAGCTGGATGGCAACGGCAACGTGCTGCAAAGCGAGCAGTTCAGGCAGAGCAACAGCAACGTCAAGGGCGGCCAGCTGACCTTTCTCGACGGTGGGCACCTGGCAGTGCTGCTGAAGGTGACACCACCGGGCACGCCGAAAATGCCAGTGATGGACCCGGAGATGATGGAGCAGTAAGCCCATGAAGCACGATGCTGCCGAGATGGTGAACGCCTATCCGAACTGGATTCAATCATTCAGCAAGGCCACCCTGCAGCGCGGTGAGCGCTATGCCGAGGAAGGCAGGGTCGAACTGGAAGGCATTCATGGGCAGAGCATAACGGCCAATTGCCAGGGAAGCGGCAACAACCACTACCGGCAACACATCGAGTTGCACGTTGCGGGCGGCCGGTGCCATGTGCGCGGCGAATGCGATTGCCCGGTACGACACAACTGCAAGCATTGCGCCGCTGCACTTTTCTGCGTGAGCGACCGCTTTTCCAACAGTGAGGTAACGCAAGCCAACCCGGGCACCTTGTCCGCCGAACTGCAGCACTGGTTGAGCGGCCTGGAGCAGGCCCCGCCCAAAGCCGACGCTACCGAAGACAAGCGTGGACGCATGGTGTGCTATCAGCTCCAGCTCACCGACGATGCCGGCTGCGCCCTGCTTGTCCGCAAGGGCACGCGTACGGAGGATGGCATCCGCTTCAGCCGCGTCCAGTCACTTTACGATTTTCTCTACGAGCCACCGCGCTTCGTAACAGACGAAGACACCCGCATTCTGCGTCTGCTCTCGGCCCTGAATCAGGGTGGCGGCCAGGATCGCGGCTACAGACTGAAGGGCCACGAAGGTGGTGAGTTGTTCCAGCGCGCCCTCGAAACCGGGCGAATGTTCTTCGATACCGACTTCCCCCTGCTTCACGAAGGCCCGGTGCGCCATGCCGAGTTTCGCTGGGTACGCCTGGACAACGGAAACTACCGGGGGCGGTGGTACAGCGGCGAAGAGACGCTGCGCTGCGTCATCCCGCTGCTGCCGCTTTACTACTTGAACCTGCTGACCCGTGAAGTGGGCAAGGTCGAACACAGCCTGGATCCGCACGTCGCCGTTCAGCTGACCATCGCACCCGATGTACCGGAACACCTTGTCGTACCCTTGAGCCACAAGCTCAATGCCCTCAGCCACAAGGTGCCGACGCCGACGCAAGTGCAGGAGCAACTGCTCGATAACATCCAGCCAAAGCCCCTTCTTGCTCTCGGCAGCCTTGAATACACCGCCTACATGCCAAAAACCGGTCGCATGCAGCGGCAAATGCAACATCGCGCCGCACTGGCGTTCGATTATGACGGCTTGCAGGCCAGCGGCACCGACGAAAAGCCGCTGACCCGCCTGGCGGGCAGCACCAGCCAGCGCATTCGCCGCCAGACTCAAGCCGAGCAGGCGCTGCGCCAGATGCTGCGCGATTTCGGTTTCAAACCCGCCACACGCCAGAGCAAGGCCCTACCCGACAGCGCCGGCGAAATGTACCAGTTGCCGGACGACGAAGCCTGGCTGCACTTTGCCCGCGAAGGCCTGCCGCGCCTGCGCGAAGCCGGCTGGGACATCGACATTCACCGCGACTTCGCCTTCAACCTGCAGGAGGTGGACGACTGGTATGCGACCATCAACGAAGCGCCCGGCCATGAATGGTTCGACCTGGAACTAGGCATCGTGGTCGATGGCCAGCGCCACAGCCTGCTGCCGATCGTGTTGCAACTGTTGCGCAGCAGCCCGGAGCTGCTACGCCCTAGCGAACTGGCCCGGCGCAGTGACGATGAACACCTGCTGATCGACCTCAACCGCGGCCGTCTCGATGCCCCCGCTTTGCGCGTCGCCCTGCCTTACGGCCGCATCAAGGCCGTCATGGGCACCCTGGGCGAGCTCTACTTGCATGAGGACACGGCAGGCCCGTCCCTGCGCTTGGAGCGCGCCGACGCCGCGCGCCTGAACGAAATCGAAGGCCTGCCCCTGCACTGGGAAGGTGGCGAGCATGTACGCGATCTGGGTCGCCGCCTGCGCGATGCCCGCGACCTGCAGGTAGAACCGCCCACCGGGCTGCAGGCCAGCTTGCGCCCTTATCAGCAGCAAGGCCTGAACTGGCTGCAGGCCCTGCGCGAGATGGGTACCGGCGGCATCCTCGGCGACGACATGGGCCTGGGCAAGACCCTGCAGGCCTTGGCCCATCTGCTGCTGGAGAAACAATCCGGGCGCCTGAGTACACCGGCCCTGGTGGTCATGCCAACCAGCCTCATACCCAACTGGCTGGACGAAGCCCAGCGCTTCGCGCCCGACCTGCGCGTCCTGGCACTGCATGGGCCGGGGCGCAGCAAGTACTTCACCAAGCTCCATGAGTACGATCTGGTCCTGACCACTTACGCCCTGATGCCACGCGACCTCGAACAGTTGCGCCCCCAGGCCTGGCACATGCTGATACTGGACGAGGCGCAAAACATCAAGAGCAGTAGCAGCAAGGCCGCCCTCGCCGTCTGCGAGCTACAGGCCGGCCAGCGCCTGTGCCTGACCGGCACGCCGATGGAAAACAACCTGGGCGAACTGTGGTCGATCTTCCACTTCCTGATGCCTGGCTGGCTGGGCGACCTGAAGCGCTTCAATCAGGATTACCGCAACCCGATCGAACGCCACGGTGACAGCGAGCGCATGACCCACCTGGCCAGCCGCATCCGGCCGTTCCTGCTGCGTCGCACCAAAGAGCAGGTGGCCACCGAGCTACCGGCCAAGACCGAGATGGTGCACTGGGTCGAGCTCAGTGATGCACAGCGCGATACCTACGAGGCCGTGCGAGTGGCCATGGACCAGAAAGTCCGCGATGAAATCGCCCGCAATGGCGCCGCACGCAGCCAGATCGTGATCCTCGACGCGTTGCTCAAGCTGCGCCAGGTGTGCTGCGACCTGCGCCTGGTCAAGGGGGTAGAAAGCAAAGGCAACCAGGCCGACAAGGGCAAGCTGGGGGCGCTGCTGGAAATGCTCGAAGAACTGCTCAGCGAAGGGCGCAGGGTGTTGTTGTTCTCACAGTTCACCTCGATGCTGGCGCTGATCGAGCAGGAACTCGAGAAGCGCAAGATCCGCTACAGCCTGCTGACCGGTGACACTCGCGACCGTCGCACGCCAGTGCAGCAGTTCCAGCAAGGTAACAGCGAAGTGTTCCTGATCAGCCTCAAGGCGGGGGGCGTTGGCTTGAACCTGACGGCAGCGGACACCGTGATCCACTTCGACCCCTGGTGGAACCCGGCCAGCGAAAACCAGGCTACCGATCGTGCCTACCGCATCGGCCAGGACAAGCCGGTGTTCGTGTTCAAGCTGATTACCCGGGGTACGGTGGAAGAGAAGATCCAGCTGCTGCAGCAGGAAAAGGCAGCACTGGCAGCCAGCCTGCTGGACGGCGGGCAGGCTGGGCAATGGCGGCTTGGCGATGAAGAAATCGAGGCCCTGTTTGCGCCATTGCCCGGAAAGCGCGGGCGGTAGGCCAAAGGGGATAGAGCGTAGGAGCGGGTTCACCCGCGAATGGGCCGGGCCTGCTGGCCAATCTCCACCTGCCGCTCACCGTTGCCGCCGCTACCGTATTCGCGGGTAAACCCGCTCCTACAACGCAATGGGTGGTGGGCACACATCGGAGGTTGGACGCAGGCCGTCGTAGGCGCGGGTTTACCCGCGAAAGGGCCGGCCCTG
>NZ_JBICII010000035.1:0-401 GCF_043101865.1 Pseudomonas sp. zjy_15 | reverse complement strand
GTACAACCTGTACGGGCCGACGGAGGCGGCCATCGACGTGACCCACTGGACGTGCCGTGAGGAAGGGCAGGACAGCGTGCCGATCGGCCAGCCGATCGCCAACCTGAGCACCTATGTGCTGAGCCACGACCTGGCGCCGGTGCCGGCTGGGGTGGTGGGCGAACTGTACCTGGGCGGGGAGGGGCTGGCGCGGGGTTACCACCGCCGCCCGGGGTTGACGGCCGAACGCTTCGTCGCCAGTCCGTTCGGTGACGGCCAGCGGCTGTACCGCACCGGTGACCTGGCGCGCCAGCGCGGCGACGGGGTGATCGAGTACATGGGGCGCATCGACCACCAGGTGAAGATTCGCGGGCTGCGTATCGAGCTGGGCGAGATCGAGGCGCGCCTGCTGGAGCAGCCTG